>JAUWMM010000289.1 GCA_030613145.1 Desulfobacterales bacterium
AAAATCTCCCCCCTTTTCTAAAGGGGGGCGGGGGGGATTTCTTTGAAGAGTTTGAAAATCCCCCTAAATCCCCCTTTATTAAAGGGGGACCTTAAAGGAAAGGAATGGATCTTAAGTTAATGACATTGATATTATAGTTGCAAGAAGGAGAACTTCCCAAGTATGCATATATCAGAAGGGGTCTTGTCCCCAAGTGTGCTCATAGCTGGCGCGGTCCTCACAACAGCAGGTGTAGCTATTGGCATGAAGCGCCTTGACCATGAAGAAATCCCATCTATGGGAATACTCTCAGCGGCTTTCTTTGTGGCGTCTCTGGTTCATGTACCTATTGGTCCTGCTTCAGTGCACTTGGTCCTTAATGGTCTGTTGGGTCTGATCCTTGGCTGGAAGGCATTTCCCGCCATCCTGGTTGGTCTCGCACTCCAGGGCCTCCTTTTTCAGTTTGGCGGTCTCACAACCCTTGGTGTAAACACCTTGAATATGGCCCTTCCTGCCGTCATATGTTACTATATGTTTGGATGGGGTATGAGGGTGGGCACCAAGATGCCTGTATTGACCTTTACGGCCTTTGCATGCGGTTCTTGTGCTGTCTTGGTCAGCGGTGTTATGGTAGGATTTTCCCTGTATTTTACCGGTGAGGCCTTCTTGCCTGCTGCCAAACTGGTAGTGGTAGCCCATTTCCCTATAATGCTCATTGAAGGGGTCTTAACGGCTGCTTGTGCCCTTTTTCTCAGAAGGGTAAAACCCGAATTATTGGAGGGACACTATGTGCCAAAGTCCTCATAGCAGTCCTAATGTGACCTGCAACCGCCCGATTATTTTTATCATCTCTGCAGTCCTATGGCTTGTATTTTGCGCGGTACCCGCATTGGCCCACAAGGTCACGATCTTTGCCTGGGTAGAGGGAGATACGGTTTATACCCAGAGCAAGTTCAGCGGAGGCAAGAGGGCCAAAAATTCCACGGTAGTGGTCTATGACAAGGAAGGGAACCAGCTCCTTGAGGGTAAAACCGATGATAATGGAAAGTTTTCCTTTAAGATCCCCAAAAAGACCGAACTCAAGGTTGTACTGAAGGCCTCCATGGGTCATATGGCAGAGTGGATTATACCAGCCGAGGAGATTACTACGGTTGGCCTTGTTTCCAAAAGTAGTACCCGTGAAAAGGGGATTAAATCTACTACTGAAAAGGCCGTCCCTTTGATAGGCACAAAAACGGGTGGGGTGCCGCCTGTGCCCACGGCTGTTGGCTTAAGCCGACAGGAGGTCAAGGCGCTCATAGATGAGTCCCTGGACAGAAAACTTACGCCGATAACCAATATGCTGGCCAACTCCCTTGATCGTGGCCCCAGGATGAGCGAAGTGATAGGGGGCATAGGCTATATCTTCGGGCTTGTAGGCGTGGCTTTATATTTTGCAACCCGTCGAAAAGGGAAATAGAAAAATCAAGTGATTGATGAACAATTTGCCATTGGTAACTCCTTTGTGCACCGTCTTGATCCCCGCGTGAAGATTGTCGTGATGTTCCTTTTCTCTGTTGTCGTTGCCGTCTCTACCCGGTTCGTTGTTCTGTTATCAGCCCTCGCTTTGGGAGTTTGCGTGACATGGCTGGCAAGTTTGCCGACAAAAGAGCTTCTGCGGCGTCTTGTTCCGATCAATATATTCATTATTTTTATATGGTTCTTTCTCCCCTTTACTGTTGAAGGCAAACCATATTTTTCAGTGGGTCCACTGGTCGGGACCCATGAAGGCGTATTGTATGCCACCCAGATCACAATTAAATCGAATGCGATTGTGGCTGTCCTGATTGCGCTTGTTTCGTCAACTTCTATCTTAACCTTGGGCCATGCCATGCATGAATTGAGGGCCCCAAAAAAGATTGTACATCTCTTTTTCTTTACCTACCGCTATATTCATGTCATACACAGGGAGTATGTCCGACTGTTAAATGCCATGAAAATTAGAGGTTTCCGTCCACGAACCAACATGCATACGTACAAGACTTTCGCCTACCTGGTGGGAATGCTTTTAGTCAAAAGTTGCGACCGAGCACAAAGGGTACACAATGCCATGCTGTGTCGCGGTTTCAGGGGCAAGCTATACAGCCTCAGCGAGTTCTCCCTCAGAACTACTGACGTTATTTCACTCATTTTGATGCTGTTGGTGATCCTGGGACTAGGGATATTGGAATGGACAAAAATAGCCTGATCATAAATCTCGAGGACATATGCTTTGCCTATCCAGGCCGAGCCCCGTCCCTTGACAAGCTCAACTTACAATTCCACCAAGGAGACCGGATGGGCCTGATTGGACCAAACGGAAGTGGGAAAACCACCCTGCTGCACATTATCATGGGACTTATAAAGCCCTCCTCCGGCAGAATAGAGATCTTCGGTGGGCATGTCGAACAGGAAAAAGATTTTAGAATGGTCCGTCAAAAAATTGGTTTTCTTTTCCAAGATGCTGACGACCAGTTGTTTAGCCCCACTGTTCTCGAGGATGTGACCTTTGGCCCCTTAAATCTGGGTAAATCTCAGGATGAAGCCAAGGCGATTGCCCGAAGGACACTTGAGTCCTTAGGGCTGGCAGGGTTTGAGGACAGGATCACGTACAAGCTATCCGGGGGAGAAAAAAGACTTGTCTCGCTAGCTACGGTTATGGCAATGGAACCGGAAGTATTGCTCCTGGATGAACCAAGCACAGGCCTGGATGAGACAACGGAAAAAAGGCTTGTTGAAATTCTGAAAAGCGTTGACTTTTCTTACATACTTGTCTCCCATAACATAGACTTGCTCATAGAGACCACTGACTATATCGGTTATATGATCAGCGGAGATATTTCTGTTGATGATGACTCCATTCCCCACACCCACCGTCACATGCATAAGCATGGCAAGTATGCCCACAAACATGATCTGAGCTTGCCGGACAAGAAAAGCTAATCCTGCAATCTTGACCGAGGTGAAGGCATCGCCTGCCAGGAGACTTTCCCACCGGCCGAGAGCGATTCCGGCTTTCCTCACACAGCATGCTTGATTGCCCCCGCCCTTTCCGCTCATATTACATAGATTGCTCAAAGGTGGCATTTTTTTCACAATGTGTAACCACAAATAGCTAGTGTTCGGGAAGCACGCCTTAATGGAATGTGAGCTAAATAGTTTCCACCCGGAAACCGGCCAAAGTTGTCATTTCGAGCAAAGCGAGAAATCTTATGCTATTGAAAACACGTAGGTTTTAGATTTCTCCCTTCGGTCGAAATGACATAGAAGGCGATTCATGGATGGGCACTAACTAGTGAAAAATTAAAGAAACCGCTTGATTTGCATGGCTTGGTATGTTTT
>JAUWMM010000175.1 GCA_030613145.1 Desulfobacterales bacterium
GATTGCGGGAAAGGGCCATTTATGGATGGAAACTAACGACATCTCAGGAGTTTGCCATGGATAGCCCGCAAATTATTTGGAAGCCTACCAAGGCGTATGTTGAAGGGTCCAATGTCAAGAATTTCATGGATCAGTGGGGAATAAAGACATACAACGATCTGTACAAAAAATCCGTCAACGACATCAAATGGTTCTGGCCGGCAGCCATGGACTTCTTAGGGGTTCATTGGCACAGAAGATACGACACCGTACTTGATCTGGATGGCTCCAAGTCATTTGAGAGCGCGCGCTGGTTCATAGGAGGAAAACTCAGCATTGCTTACAATTGCCTTGATCGCCATGCCATGGACCCTTATGCCGGCAACCGCCTCGCTTTCATCTGGGAGACCGAAAATGGCACAACAGAAAAGTGGACTTACCTTGACCTTTACAGGGCCGCCAACCAATGCGCAAATGCCCTAAAGTCTCTTGGCGTGAGGAAGGGTGTGGCTGTGGGGTTATATATGCCCATGATACCCGAGCTGATTGTCGCCTTCTGGGCCTGCATGAAACTGGGTGCACCCTTGATCCCCGTTTTTTCAGGCTTTGGGGCAAAGCCTCTGGCCGTGCGGCTGGCAGACTCCAAAGCAATGGTGTTGTTGACTGCAGACGTAGGTTTTTATAAGACAAAACCGATTCCCCTCAAAACCACCTGTGACGAGGCGGCCGGAGAAGTCCCCAGCCTAAAGCACATCGTGGTCGTCAGGCGTCAGGCGGACCTTGAAATCCCCTGGAAAGAAGACCGGGACACATGGTGGCATGAGCTGGTGCCCAAACAATCCGCTCACTTCAAGTCAGCCGTGCTTGATGCCGAAGACCTCGCCATGATCCTTTATTCCTCCGGCACTACGGGCAAGCCAAAGGGAACTCTCCACCGTGTTGCGGGGGTCTTTGCACAGGTTGTTAAGGAGCTCGGATTTCACTTCGACGTTAAGCCTGACTCCAGATTTTACTGGATCACCAATATCGGATGGATGATGGGGCCGTGGGAGATCATGGGGGTCCAGAATTTTGGGGGGGCCTACCTAATATATGAGGGGAACCCTTTTTATCCCAACCACGAACGGGTCCTTGACATGATTAGCCGCCACCGGCTTACCCACCTCGGGCTTTCTCCTACTTACAGCCGAAGCTTAAAGACCAAGGGGGACGATTGGATAGAAAAGTATGACTTGTCTTCGCTGAAATTTCTCGGCTCTACCGGTGAACCATTTGATCATGGAAGCTACATGTGGATATTTAAAAATATTGGGCAAAGACGCGTGCCCATCATCAACATCAGTGGCGGCACCGAGATGTGCGGATGTCTAGTTTCCCCCTCTCCCCTTACTCCCCTTAAACCTTGCTCTGTGGGGATGCCCGGGCTGGGCATGGCCATTGGAATTGCCGATGATAACGGCAGGCTCATCGATACGGGCAAGGGCCATCTTGTCCTTTCAAAACCGGCCCCGTCTCTGACCAGGGGATTCCTTGGGGATTGGAACCGCTACATTGAAACCTACTTTTCATGGGAAAAGAACCTCGATGTCTGGTATCACGGCGACTACATAAAGAGGGACGAACAGGGGCAACTGACGCTGCACGGCAGATCGGACGACACCATCAACGTGGCCGGCGTGCGCACCGGAGCAGGAGAAATCGAGTCTGCCTTAATGGATCACGAAGCCGTACTGGAATCGGCTGTTATCGGAGTGCCCGACAAGCTGAAAGGTTCAGACATTGTCTGTTTTGTGATCCTAAAGGACGGATATGAGCCTTCTGAAAAGCTCAATACAGACCTTGCCCAACACGTGGCGAGGATCATGGGAAAGAATCTACAGCCAAAAGCGATTGAGATCGTGCCCGATCTTCCAAGGACCAGGTCAATGAAGATTGTAAGAAAAGCCATCCGGAAGAAATATTTGGGAGAGGATCCTGGCGATCTTGCCTCAGTTGAGAACCCCGGGGCGCTGGATTACATCTCAAAAGCCCGCCCTGGCGCTACTTGCTTAGATTAATCTGCTAAGCCTACAATCCCGGTCTGTCTTCGACCCTGAGCTCAGACCGAAGGGGGCCAGGGTGAACTAAAGTGCCTAAGGTGAGCTAAAGTTTGATGTGATTAGAAGGACTTTCCAACATGAACTATGAAGCCGTTATCGGCCTTGAAGTCCATGCCCAACTTTTGACCAGGACCAAGATATTTTGCGGTTGCTCCACCGAGTTTGGCGCGCCGCCCAATACCCACACCTGTCCGGTCTGCCTTGGCATGCCGGGGGTGCTTCCGGTCCTGAATCGCAGGGTTGTGGACTATGCCATTCGTATGGCCCTGGCTACAAATTGCACCATTGCACCCGAAAGTCGCTTTGCGCGCAAGAACTCCTTCTACCCCGATCTTCCCAAGGGGTACCAGATATCCCAGTATGAGCTTCCCATTGCTGAACACGGACATGTTTTTACTGAGGTCAACGGAAAAACAAACCGTATCGGCATCACGCGGATCCACATGGAAGAGGATGCCGGAAAACTCATTCATGATCCGTACCGACCTGTCAGCACCGTCGATTTTAACCGGACCGGGGTTCCTCTAATCGAGATTGTGAGCGAACCCGATATCCGTTCGCCTGAGGAGGCCGGGGCCTATCTCCGACAGCTGCGGGCAATCGTAAGATATTTGGAAATATGTGACGGTAATATGGAAGAAGGGAGTTTCAGGTGCGACGCCAATGTCTCGGTCCGCCCCGCGGGCACAGAGAGTTTCGGAACTCGCACCGAGCTCAAGAACATGAACTCCTTTAAACATGTGGAAAACGCATTGTCCTACGAGATCCGCAGGCAAAAGGCAGTCATTGCGGATGGTGGTGAGGTAGTGCAGGAGACCCTCCTTTGGGACCCCGCCAAAGGGGTCACCGTCTCCATGCGTTGGAAGGAAGAGGCCCATGACTACCGCTACTTCCCGGATCCGGATTTGCTACCACTAGTCATTGATGAGGGCTGGGTTGAGAAAATCCGCCGCACCCTCCCTGAACTCCCGGATGTCAAGAAGGGCCGCTTCATTGCAGAATATGGCCTGCCCTCCTACGACGCCGTGGTCCTGACAGGCTCCCGAGGCCTGGCAGATTACTTTGAAGAGTGCGTCAAACATTTTCCGGAACCAAAAACCGTGAGCAACTGGGTCATGGGAAGCCTTTTAGCCACATTGAAGGCACAAAACAAGACCATTGAGCAATCTCCTGTCTCTCCAGAACGCGTGGCGGAGCTGCTGCGGTTGATCGGCTCCGGGCTCATCAGCGGCAAGATCGCAAAGACAGTGTTTGACGAGATGGTATCAAGCGGCAAGCCGCCGGAGACTATCGTCCGCGAAAAGGGCCTCGTACAAGTTACTGATACCGATGCTATTGTCAATGTCGTCAAGCAGGTACTGACCGAGCATCCGAAGGAGGTCTCAGATTACAAGGCAGGCAAGAGCAAGTTGTTTGGGTTCTTTGTGGGCCAGGTAATGAAGGCGACCCGGGGCAAGGCGAATCCCAAGATGGTGAATGAAATCCTCAAAAAGATGATTGACGGCTAAGTTAAAATGGGTGTTGACGGTTTGTTGCTCAAAACGCTGATCAAAGGATTTTGTTGGGCAACTGCTCGTAGAAATATGAACCATGTGTGAAAAGAAAGGAACTTGAGGATCATGAGAACAGGTTGGGCCTTTCGAACAGGCCTCGGCATTCTATGTCTACTTGTGGCAGCAAGCATGGCCCGAGGAGCGGGCTTTGCCCTCTATGAAGGGGGTGCCCGAGGCAATGCCCTGGGCGGAACTCTTGTGGGCCGGGCTGATGATCCCTCAACCCTTTTCTACGACCCTGCCGGCATGACTCAATTGCCGGGGCTCCAAGTTATGGGTGGTGCCACGGCAATCATGCCTAAAGCGGATGTTGTCACAACCTATGGGGGCGCAAAGACCAGGTCTGAAACCGAGACCAATCTTTTTTTGCCGCCTCATCTTTATTCGACTTACCAGTACACCGACTCAATCTGGCTCGGGCTTGGCGTCTTCTCCCGTTTCGGGTTAGGCACTGAATTTGATCCAAACTGGCCCGGTCGGTACAATAGCTATAATGCAGTCATCGAAACCTTAACTGTCAATCCTAATGTGGCTTTCAAGGTGAATGACAAGCTCTCTCTGGCCGGCGGCGTTTCCTGGATGTACCTTGATCTCACCCTGGAACAAAAGATCGATGTTAGCAGTCCCTCCAATCCCGACCCAAACACGAATGCTCTGGATGTCGATCAATCTCTGACAGGCGACAGCTCCGGCTATGGCTTCAACCTGGCTGCGCATTATAAGGCCCTGGACAGTCTGTCTCTTGGTATATCCTATGTCAGCCGGACAAAACAGGAGATCAAAGGAAAAGCAGATTTTACAAAACCTGCCGCGGTACCTGCCTTCATGTTCAACGATACAAAGATATCCGGAGAGATCACACTCCCGGATATGCTATTTTGCGGTGCAGTATTCCATCTTGTGGACCGGCTGAGTCTGGAGCTGGACGGCATATGGACGCGCTGGAGCACCTATGATGAGCTTACCATGCATTATCGCGATCCCACGTCGCTTGGAGCCAATAGCATTACCAAAGACAAGAGATGGAATGATGTATGGCGAGTTCAGGTTGGCGTCGAGTACAAGGCCCTGGATTGGTTAGATCTGCTCCTTGGCTATGTACACGATGACTCTCCAATCCCGGAGGAAACAGCAGACTATCTCTTGCCGACCAACGACCGTCAACTTTACAGTATCGGGTGTGGCATCCTCCTGGGTCGGTGGACAGTGGATCTGTCTTACACCTATCTGGACATTGAGAGCCGTTCTGTGAGTGCTCGGCCGGGAGACGGGGTGTTGGACTCAAGATTTAAGGATAGCGATGCCCACTTGATCGGCTCCAGCCTGAGCTATAAGTTCTAGCTGCATCGAAGAAGTTCACCGTTGACCGTTTTCCGTTCACCGATGCAAATAAGGTAGTAATGATCAAGTGTCTTAGCCGGACGGACAACGGACAACAGTGAACAAGGAACGGACACAAAGGAATAAACGCATGATGGAAACGATTGTTTGGAAAGACGACCAGGTTGTCATGATCGATCAGCGAAAACTGCC
>JAUWMM010000227.1 GCA_030613145.1 Desulfobacterales bacterium
CTTTTTGCGTTGAATTTCCACATGAAGGGTTGCCCCAAGAACCTCTGCGACTCTGCGTAGCATACTCAAGGAATGGCCTTCATAAGATGGTGATTCAAGGCGGCTGATTTGCTGTTGGGATGTTCCCACGCGTCGGGCCAGTTCTTTCTGAGATAATCCGGATTCTTTGCGTAAAGCAGCTAGTTGCAGGGCCACATCCCAAGCCTCGCCAGCCTTTTTGAAGCGCGCCGCGAAATCCTTATCTTTCAACTGGTCTTCAAGGTATGTATCAAAATTGGTCAGTCGTTTCATATCGGATTCCTCGCCAGCCAATCACGTTTTCTATCCAAAGCAACTTTGCGATCTCGCGCAGCAATCTTTGTGGCTTTACTTCGGATTCCATGTACAGTAATGATCCTCCGTCCTTTCACAAAAAAGTATAGCACCCTTGTATTGAGTTTCCCCACATGGCGCAGCTCTAAAAGATCATTTCCAATAGGCTTTGACAGAGGCGGCCTGTGATAGTGCCTGTTTTGCAATTTCGTGAGACCCGCCATGACGGCGGCAAAGTCTTCTGGATTAGATTCCTTAAGTTCGTCCAGAAACTCTCGCACCGGGCATCTCCCCGAACTGGTTTCATAAAACTCTACACTGAATTCCATAATTAGTCAACATCAATATTGATGTATTGCTTTTCTGTGTTATGTATCCTGAGAGAAAATGGGGGTCAAAAAATGGGGGTCAGTCAAAAAATGGGGGTCAGATCTTTGATCTTGACAAATCAAGCCTGTCCCACATGCGATCAAAGTTCCTCGTACATGGATTCACCACGCTCAGCATATTTTTCTGCCGTCACTGCAAACTCTTCTGCCACAGCCTGCCGGAGATGGGGTGGATCCAGGTCTTCGGCCTGTATACCAAACCCCATGACCCAGCTCATAACCTCACAGAACAGTCTGTGCCCGTCTGCGCCTGCCCTGTAGGGAAGCATGACCGCACCGGAGTGCGCCTGCCTTGTGAAATCTGGAAATGTAATTGTGGTCTGCCCTTGACATTGGACAAGTTGCCCTGTTTCTTAATGATTTAGCTCGATTTTTTATCAGGAACGAGTGCCAAAGTAAAGGCCAAAGCCCCGACTTAACCGGTGTTATGACACGACAACTGTAACAGATGCGGTCATACCGATTTTGGCCTCCGGCCCGTAGGGGCCTACGCCCCGGAGGGATTGGACCCCGGTGAAATAGGCCACAGTGAAATAGATAAAACATTGCACGTGGTAAACTTCGCCCCAGTGAAACAAGCTATGCCCCAGTTGAATGCGCTTCAAATTCAACAGGGCAGGCATTTCACCCCAGTACGATCTAAAAGACCTACGGGGCAGGCCCCAGTACGATCATTCGGACCTACCCCGGTTAAACAATTTCTAGTTTAACAGGGCAGGCGTTCCACCCCAGTACGATCATGGGGAGATGAGGATGATGTCCCCATTTTTCCTGATTTCTTGCTGATTTTCCGGATGTCTCATGATACGTTTATGTCTCATGATTTGATATGAGACACCTTTATCCCTTCCTCTCAGCCCCTCCTTCAGGTCAATTTGCAGACCAATGCACTTCAACGTTTCTATAACTATCTTTTATAAAAGAAGATTTACCGATCTTGTGACTGAAGCATCTTCGATAGCTCCACTTATCGGTCAATTCTTCCCGAAGCCGGATATATGAGCATATGCATAACAGCTAATCATGAAATAAGTTATAATATCAAAGTATTAACCTCATTTTTTTCGCGTTGCGAAAAGTGTCTCATCAATGTCTCGGGTTTCGTGCATCAATGTGGGGTATGTCAACAGTCCAAACAGGTATTAACTATTTAATATTAAAGCCTTTATGCGCTATCTCCAAGCGCTGTTTGAGCCTGGCACAAATCTTGATAATACAGTAACTCAAACCTTTCCTAATAATACTTCCTTCGAAGGGGTTAAAATGATGAAGCCGTGTGATGAAAGCATCAAAAAGACTTTAAAACTGGTCGAAGACATGCTCGGCCTGGCGGATGAAGGAGACGCTGTACGCGAGGACACTGGTTGTGGCGTGCTGTACGGTGTTGTGAGGGATTCGGCTTATAAGATCAAGAAAATGGCAGAAGCAGAAAAAGATGCGCATATAAATAAGGGCTGGTGGAAAGAATGACCAGAGCTGAAGGCTGAATACTAAAAGCTCAAAGCAAAGAAACTATCGAAGAGGGAGGAATCAAATGAGCGATTTGAAGGGTAGTCAAACCGAAAAGAATATTTTGACTGCATTTGCAGGTGAGTCCCAGGCACGAAACCGCTACACCTATTTTGCAAGTAAGGCAAAAAAGGACGGTTTCGTCCAGATGCAGGCCATCTTTGAGGAAACAGCCAATCAGGAAAAGGAGCACGCAAAAAGGCTCTTCAAGTTACTGAAGGGGGGTGAAGTTGAGATATCAGCAAGTTTCCCGGCAGGAGTGATAGGCACTACTTTGGAGAACCTGAATGCCTCTGCTGCAGGCGAGAACTACGAATATACCGAGATGTATCCCGGCTTCGCCAAGGTGGCCCGTGAGGAAGGTTTTGAAGATATCGCACAAGTCTTTGAGGCTATCGCAGTGGCCGAAAAACAGCACGAGAAGCGATTTATCGGTCTTGCTGCCAATATCGAAGCCGGTCGAGTGTTCAAGCGGGAGGGCAAGGTTGTGTGGCGGTGCCGTAATTGCGGTTATCTGCACGAAGGTGAATCTGCCCCGAATGAGTGTCCTGCCTGTGCTCATCCGCAAGAACACTTCGAGCTGTTGGGTGAGAACTGGTAGTTGTAAACCTCAACAAGTGTAATAGGTCTTGAGACCGCTATCAAAAAGGGGGTGCAAAAATGACAGAGAGGTTACAAGTTTACAAGTGTGAGGTTTGTGGAAACATCGTGGAAGTGCTCCATGAGGGCAAGGGTGAGCTTGTGTGCTGCAAGCAGCCGATGAAGCTTTTTGTTGAGAATACCGTTGATGCTGCCAAGGAGAAACACGTGCCGGTAGTAGAAAAGACCGCAGGAGGCGTCACCGTAAGAGTCGGCAGCGTTGCACATCCTATGGAGGAAAAACACTATATTGAGTGGATCGAAGTCATCGCTGATGGCAAGGTTTACCGTCAGTTCTTAAAGCCCACTGATACCCCTGAGGCTACGTTTAATATTGCCGCAGAACAAGTAACGGCCCGTGAGTACTGCAACCTGCACGGGTTGTGGAGTGGGTAATAGGCCATACTCAGCAAGATAATACTATAAGTCCTTAGGGAGGTGATCAATCATGATGGGACTGGAAGAAATGCGAAACAACAGCGAACTCATTAGCGTCATCGACTGGGACATGACACCTGAGGAGGCAGTTACCCTGTATCTGGAATGGGGAAACAACCCGGCCAATGGCAGGAGACGAATCAGATCGAAAAACGATGTGTCCTATTACTTTGTGGTAAACACATGGAAGGATCCTGCGAGGATTTACTACATCCGGCGTAATTCAGAAGAGGCGGTTGAATTGGCCACCATCAATATGCCTGAGGAGTTAAGGAACCGCTTTCTGGAATCGGTTAGTCATCTAAAAGGCGTATACGCTGTAAACGAAGACGTTAAGGCCTGGTTAGAAGAAGAACTGTACGGGCCGGGAACAAACTACAAGGCAGCATAAGTTGTTTACCTTTGTACCACTATTGTAGAACGCTGCCTAAGAATAGAAGTGGACTACACGTTGCCACCATTCTCATGCCATTTGGCAGAGATCGATCATTAAAAGGAGGTACACAAAATGGGAAATAAACAAGACGCAATGACATGTGCCCACTGTGGGCACACAGCTTCAGGTAAATTTGTTGGAGATATCTGTCCTGAATGCGGATTAACGTACTGGAAATGTGCTGAGTGCGGATTTCTGATTACAGCCGCAAAGCCACCGCGTGTCTGCACTTCATGTGGGGTAAAGTGTGATTTTCTAAATGTCACCTGCTACACGCCAGAGTGCGGGGGGCCTGGTCACATTGATCCCAGATTATAGATGAAGTATGGATTGCCGCACATTAGGCACCGAGAATATTGATGATCTCGTAAAAAGTCAATTTTACTCACTCCGTGAACATTTTGGACGCACTTGAGATCTTCAGCTAAAAGGCTACACCTCGGGCTAACGCCCTCAAACAATCAGTATTTCTTAACGCTGAAGATCTCACGTTCTTTCCTCCTAAAATGCTCAATGACGTTCGCAAAAATCTTTTTATAACTTCATCAGTGCTGGATTACACACCATGAAATGCCCT
>JAUWMM010000211.1 GCA_030613145.1 Desulfobacterales bacterium
CAATAACCACGCACAGTGTAGCCAAGGGTGCTACAAGGGCTCCCAGAACCATTAGATGAAATTTGATTTGAAGGATAAGAAACACGCCGACAACGGCCCATCCAAACGCGGAAAGCGTTTCATGAAGGTTTTGAACAGGAATATGTCCAGCCTCAAAAAACTTCATGGATAGGACTGCTGTGTGACACAGGAACCCAATCCAAAGGATGATACTTGCAATTTTGTATATTGGTCGCTTTTGAAACAGGACATAACCCTGATAACCCAGCAAGCTTGCAATGTAACATCCCATCGTCAAAGCAAACAGAACGCTCATAGATAGTCCTCTCGATGCAGATTCAGGAATTTAGAAATTTGTAGCAATTGCTCAAATATCCTATAATTCATAATCCCTCAATTCCTAACCCGGACAAGCCGGAACCAAAAAAGATTTGTTGCTGGATCCTGGATAATCCTTGATTCCAGCATCCAGTATCGAGCATCCAGTATCAGATTGTATTGTTCCTCCAAGGTGCTTGCAGGAATAAATCTGCCAGAAAAAACGCCAATTTAATGACTCAGCGCCTAAGGGACTTTGTCCTTTCCCATCAGCTCATTCCACCCGTATGCTTCGCCCAACACATCGATAAGGAGAAAGTCTACATCCTTGATGCGATTATCCCGGATCATTTCCAGCAGCCCCTCATCCAGCAACCGTTCAAACATCCGCTTATTGGCCTCCGGACTCTTTCCCGTTGACAGAAGCCTTCTTCGAATAGCCCCCATAAGATTCAATAATGTAGCATATTCCGGCCCGAATTCCTTCTCCAGGTTTTGACGTACCCTCCTTGCCACAGCCGGACTCTTGTTTGAGGTGGAAATGGCAAGCAACAGATCACCCTGGCGGACAATAGCTGGAAGCACAAAACTGCAGGCCTGTGGGCGGTCGGCAATGTTACACAGCAGGCCACGCCGCGCTGCATCTTTACTGACCTTTTCATTCACCTCATCGCTGTCAGTCGCTCCAATAACCAGAAATTTTCCATCTAGGTCAGAGGGTTCATAGCCTCTCGTCTCTAAGCCAATGAGGCCCTCTGAGGCCAAGGTCTGAAGATGCTCGGTTGCATGGGTGGTTACCACAGTAAGGCGCGCCCCACATTCAAGCAAGGTCTTGACCTTACGTTCACCCACACTGCCGCCTCCCACAACAAGGCATTCTCTGTCTTGCACGTCCAGATTTACCGGATAATAGCGCATATTGGGCTTATTGGCTTTATTGCCGTGGATGTGAAGGTCGACCTTTAAGGGCATTATATTCTTCGTATGTATTGGCTCATGAGTTGGTTTCTCATAACTTTATGTAGTATAATATCCAACAATTATACACTAAGCAAATCAAAAATCAACCGAAGGGATTCGATATGCAGTCCAGGCTTCTTATCATAAACCAACCCAGTGCCTATTTTTTCCATGATGTTTTATATTGTACTTGAGTTTAGAGTGACTTGCAGTTCCCACAGAAAAAGGATTGACTGAGAAGGGACAAGGTGTTATTCGAAAATTATATGTGGCGGTGTAGCTCAGTCGGTTAGAGCATGCGGCTCATATCCGCAGTGTCCGGGGTTCAAGTCCCTGCACCGCCACCAATCTTACCCACTATTCTTTTATTCTTTTCTTTGGTCCTACGGACTTTCCAACACCTCCCGCTTGTTTCCCCATTTAAGGCACAGGATTTGCATATTTCACCTTTCACACAAATTCAAACAATAATATGCTCTCCATAATATAATTTAACACCACCAAGACCCCATAACCTGTTGATATGATAGCTATTTAAATACCTACTTGCGAGTTCGGCAAAGGAACGATGTTACCAATACACGACCTTTCGGGTAAGGAAATCCACAAGATCCGAACTGCCTTCCCATGTATCTCTTCCCCTCATCTTGCCGGGAGCGATCTACTTCTAAAAGTTTTAAGACTTGCGCGGGCTATAAATGCGTTCAGACATAAGGCAAAGCGATATCATACTGATTTCCATGGTTATGGACCACAAGACATGGTCGAGAAACAAAGAGAACGTTTCATCAAGATAAGGGAAGAGAGCGTAAAGAAAAAACATAGGGAGGATTGACCATGCCCAACGTTCTGATTGTAGATGACCAGAAATGCATTAGAGAACTCGTTGCCGAAGAACTGATCCGTGAGGGGTACCAGGTTGCCGGTGTAGGTAATGCTGCCGAATCGATTAACGGCCACCTCAGAGCTTTCCGGCCGGATTTGGTACTTCTCGATCTGTATCTGGACGGACCTGACGGATGGGATGTATTGGGTGATATCAAGAAACAAGATCCGAATCTATCCGTCATTATCTTTACCGCCTATGACAGCTTTTTTGATGACCCCCGCCTGTCCCAGGCCGATGACTACGTCATAAAGAGCGTGTGCCTTGATGAACTCAAACAAAAGGTAGCCGATGCCCTGAATCGGAAGATGGCCCGTGAAAGGAAGGTGGAGGCAGGGTCACATTTGTCTCAATTAAGCGCAGCGCACGGCTATTGATTAGATTTGGGAAAAATGTTCAAGACAGAACGAATACGATTGTAAAGGGAAGCATATGACCTATCAGTCTAAGGTACTTAACGTAGCCATTGTAGGTGGTGGTCCGGGGTGCAAGGCGATCATGGATATGATTTTTGCCGAAAGGCTCAGCCAGCTTCGGATGAAGCTCCTCGGGTTGGCCTGTACCAATCCCAAGGCTGTGGGTTATAGCTACGCGAGGGAAAAGGGTATTTATACAACAAGGGTTTACCGTGATCTGTACAAGCTCAAAGACCTAAACATGATTATCGAACTAACGGGCCGTGAAGAGGTGGCTGTTGAAATCGCCCGAACCAAGCCGGACAATGTCCGGTTCATGGACCATGTGGCTGCCCACCTTTTTTGGGATATCTTTCGTATTGAAGAAAAAAGGATTGCCGAACGCAAGCAAGCAGCGGAAGCGACCAAGCTTGCCTATGCAGAACTAAATCAAATATTTGAGACTGCTGCCGACGCCATGTGTGTGATTGCCAAGGACTTCAACGTTATTCGAGTTAATAACACTTTTTCGGCCCTGTCAGGCGTAAGCAAGGAGAAAACAATCGGCAAGAAGTGTCATGAGGTTTTTCACAGTTCAATGTGTGATTCGCCCGACTGTCCATTGACCCGGATTCCCGGTGGTGAGGAGCGTGTTGAATGTGAGGTAGAAAAAGAACGCAAAGATGGCACCAGAATCCCGTGCATTCTTGTGGCAACTCCGTTTCGAGATCCAGGTGGCGAATTGATTGGCATTGTTGAATGTTTCAAGGACATCACCGAGCATAAGCGCGCAGAAGATGAAAAGGCCAAATTGGAAGTCCATCTGAGCCATGCACAAAGAATGGAGGCAATAGGCACTTTATCCGGCGGCATTGCCCATGACTTTAACAACCTGCTTATGAGTATACAAGGAAATATCTCTTTAATGTTAATGGACTTAGATTCCACCCATCCATATTATAAACGATTAAAAAGCATTGAAGACCAGGTTCAAAGCGGAGCCAAGCTTACCTCGCACCTCCTTGGATATGCGAGGAAAGGAAAATATCAGGTCAAGCCCATCAACTTAAATAATTTGCTGAAAGAGACCTCGGAGACCTTTGGGAGGACCAGAAAGGAGACAACGATTCATATAGATCTTGCCGAAGACCTCTTTGCCATAGAGGCAGACAAGGGGCAGATTGAGCAAGTTGTGTTGAATCTATATTTGAATGCCGCAGACGCCATGCGTGTTGGTGGAGATCTTATCCTGAAAACCATGAATGTCACCCACGAGGATATCAGGTGCAAGCTATATGATCCAAAACCAGGCAACTATGTACTGTTAACGGTTGCCGACACAGGCACAGGCATGGACGAAGAGACCATGGGGCGCATCTTTGTGCCCTTCTTTACGACCAAGGCGATGGGCCAGGGGACAGGTCTTGGTTTGGCTTCGGCCTACGGTATAATAAAGGGCCATGACGGATACATTGACGTTGCATCTGAGAAGGGTCACGGGACCACCTTCCGCATTTATCTGCCCGCGTCAGAAAAGAAGGTCGAAAATACTGTCTATGCTACCGAGCAAATCATTGAGGGAAGTGGCACTATTCTGCTTGTAGACGATGAGACAATTGTTTTGGATATAGGCGTTGAGATGCTCGAGAGATTGGGTTACACCGTGCTTAAGGCCAAGGGCGGTAGAGAAGCTATTGAGGCATACAAACAAAACCAGGACAAAATCGATATGGTTATTTTAGACATGAGCATGCCCGGCATGGGGGGTGGCGAGACTTTCGACAAAATAACGGAGATCAATCCCAATGTAAAGGTTCTCCTTTCAAGCGGCTACAGCATAGACGGTCAGGCAAAAGAAATATTGGCACGTGGATGTGATGGTTTTATACAGAAGCCGTTCACCACAAATGAGCTGAGTCAGAGTATTAGCGAGGTTCTGAGCCCACTTCGCTAAAACTGGAAAACTTGGGCTAATGCCCTAACCCGGATAAACCGGAAATACGAAGCACGAAATCCTAAATCCGA
>JAUWMM010000257.1 GCA_030613145.1 Desulfobacterales bacterium
CAGGCTTAACTAAATAAATATTGACAAAGAGGCTAAATATTTGATTCACTTTCCTGTCGGATTGTTAAAAGAGATCCAGATTTTTTCACATATCAACCTAGGAGTAATTTGGGTACCCAGAGGCATAATTGTGGGAAAATGATGATCAGCACCACCACGACCATCTGGACTAAAACAAAAGGAATAATCCCGCGATACATCTGAGAGAGTTCGAGACCGAGGTCGAGACCTTTGAGGTAGAATATGGAGTATGCAAATGGCGGGGTCAGGAAGGATATTTGTAGACTTGTGCAGACAACCAGGCCGACCCAGAGGGGATCAAATCCCAAACTAAGGAGCATGGGGGAAAATATGGGAACCACAATCAAGAGGATGCCGATCCAGTCAATAAACATGCCCAGGATTAGAATAATCAAAAGCATGGTGATGAAGATGCCCCACCGGCCAAGGCCCATGGATAACAGGACATCCGTGATAACCTGACCGCATCCGGCGTTCAAAAAGGCACCGGTGAACAGGCTTGCGGCTATAGCGATAAATATGATCATGGCGGTGATTCTCATGGTCGTATAGCAGTTCTCTTTGAAAACCTGCCATGTAAGTTGCCTGTAAAGCATAGCCAGGAGGGTGGCCGCAATGGCGCCCACGGCTCCCGCCTCAGTGGGAGAGGCGACGCCGAAAAAGATCGAACCCAATACCATAAGGACAAGGAAAGCGGGTGGAAGGAGATATTTGAGGCCATCGATCAGGGATTGCTTTGAGAAAAATTCATGCCTTTCCTCTACCGGTATGGCGGGGCCTATTTCCGGGGTTATGGCGGTCCTGACCAGAATATAGATAATGTAACCGCAACCTAAGAGCATCCCCGGGATAATGGCGCCGGCAAACATTTGGACCACGGATACCCCGGCCATGGGGGCGTATAGTATAAGCATTATGCTGGGCGGGATAAGGATGCCCAGTGTACCCCCGGCACAGACAGCTCCACTGGCCAGGGACTGTGAGTAGCGCGCCTTAAGCATAGATGGAATGGCTAACAGGCCGATAGCCGTCTCTGATGCACCCACCACCCCTGTGGTAGCCGCAAACAAAACGGCAAGCGCAACCGTGGCAACGGCCAGGCCTCCGTTCAATGCCCCCATCCATCTGTGAAGAACATTAAACGCCCTTTCGGCAACACCCGATGTCTGCATCATTGTTCCCATAAAGATAAACAGGGGAACAGCAGCAAAAATATAGGTGGATAAGGTCCCGGTAACAACCCGCATGGGAATCATATACAAAAACGCACTCCCGGAGGTCAGATAACCAAACAGCAGACCAACGGACCCAATGCCGAAGGCGAGCGGGAATCCGGCCAGCAGAACAAGAAGACTCAGAAGCATCAGGATGGTCGTTAACTCAGGACTCACGTTCTCCTCCTTTTAGGGCAATCATAAGGGATCTCAAGAACTGCACTATCCCCTGGAGCAGGAATAGCAACAGTCCAAACGCAATCGTCAGTTTAAACGGAGCAAGAGGAGGCCGCCATACGCTGCTGGAGGACCGCTCCCCCTGAATGAGGGACCAAATGGCATGCTCTCCGCATTTATATAGCAGCACAGTGAACAAAGGGAAGAATAAGAAGATGTAGCAGATCACATCTATGGTAGCCCTGCGCCTGGATGACAAGGTGCCATAGATTAAATCCATCCGTACGTGTCCCTCTCGGTAATGGCAATAAGCGGCACCTAACATGGAATAAGTGCCGAATAGCATGATTGTCATGTCGTAGGCCCAGAAAGTCGGGCTTGCAAAGAGATAACGCATGAATATATCATAGCCGATTGAGATGACTAAAATTACCACAAGAAAACTGGCCCACCTGCCTACCACGTCACTGACACCATCAACGAGACGAAAAAATTTCTCCATCATGACCTCCGGAAATAAGGGCTAATGCGGGAGATTGTGCGCCTTGATATATGGGTACCATCTTTTACCGAATGCCTTTTGAGAATTCCACACCTTTGCGAAAAACTCATCCTTGCCCGCCAGCTCATCGAGATATTCGTGGGCCCATTTCACCATGGTGGTAACAGCCTCAGGATCCATGATCACCGTTTCGACTCCCTTTTCTTTGAAAAACTCCACGGCCTCCAGATTCTTTGATTCCATCCATAAGTATTCCTTGAACCTGACCTTGTAGATAGCCCTTTCAAGCTTGTCCTTCAAATCAGCAGGCAGAGCGGCATAAGCCTTCTTATTGATAAGTATCTCAGTCTGGCTGGCAGGTTGGTGTATGCCGGGAAGCATGACATATTTGCAGACCTCCCATATGCCTAAGGTCTTGTCAAATGCAGGGATACTATATTCGGCGGCCGTGATAACCCCCCTTTGCAGATTGGGCATGATTTCCCCTGCCGGCATAAAGACCACGGAAAAACCATTCCTGGACAGGACATCTCCCATAAGTGGCATCATGCGCATCTTCAGACCTTTGAAATCCTCGAGTTTGCGGAGAGGCTTTTTGGACCACATAAAATTCTCCATGCTGATGGGAGGACCATGAAACAGTTTTACATCAAACCCGTTTCTGTCAAACATCTCCTGATGCAGTTCCTTGCCGCCGCCATGCTCGAGCCACATCTGCATATCCACAAAATTAAAGCCGCCCGGTATAGAGTTAAACAGCGGGGCCACGCTTCCGGGAATCTTGCCCACCCACTGCGCGGCATAACCGTAATTGACCTGGTACACACCATCGCTTACGGCCTTGACCCCTTCAAAAGGGGGAACCAGAGCACCGGATGGGAAAATTTGCCATATTAGACGGCCGTCCGTTGCCTTTTTGACTTCATCGGCCAGGTGAAGCAGGACGTCATGGAACAACATCCCGGCAGGCACAAATCCCTGAACCTTCCACTTGATAACCTTCTCTTTTGCCAAACCAGGAGAAGAAAAACAGACGATAATTCCAATGATAAACAGAGCTCTAAACATCCTCTTTTTCATGACATTCCCTCCTTTTGTGGTCTCTTTGTTTATTCTAAAGCCAAAATCAAAGTCAAGAAAAATTATTGCATTTCCATTCCTGTCAAGCCTTCCGTACCTGTTAATTATATTGAAAGCTTTTTATCAAGCAGCCGTTTTTTTAACCAATTCTTTGACATGTTCGACAATCACGTTAAGTGGTGTTCCCGGGCCATAATTGCCTGAGACTCCCATTTTACTCAGCGCTTTGGCGTCCTCAGGAGATACGAGCCCACCTGTTATGATATGGATATCGGTGGCATCTCGATTTTTCAATTCTTCCGACACGGCTGCTGCGATAATCGGCATACTTCCCGTATGGTCACTCAAGGCGATAACGTCGACATCTTCATCAATGGCCGTAGTCGCTACCGCCTCCGGGGTCTGGTACCTGCCTGTATAAATGGTCTCCATCCCGGCATCCCGAAAGGTATAGAGTAATGTCATTGCACCTCTTTCGTGGATATCGCAGCCAATTTTTGCGATCAAGATCCTGATTTTTCGATCTTCGTGCATGGCTATTTAGCATCCTTATCCTTAGCAAATTGGCGAACAAAAGGGGGAATGTCTATTTGCTCAAATGGATCGTAGGGAATCCCATAACCCAGTCTGATCACCCCTGTAACCTCTCCCAGTGTAGCCGCTGTTTTGGCGGGCTCGATAATGGGACGTGTCTCGTTTCGTCCATCTTTGGTTGCGCGATAGATTTCTTTCAGAGATCTCTTAAGCTCCTTTTGATTACGTTTTTCCTTGAATTCCTTGACCTCTCGCACCCTTTGCTCGCGTAGGGATGTAGAGGGCGC
>JAUWMM010000284.1 GCA_030613145.1 Desulfobacterales bacterium
GCATCGCTGAGCACCGGGTTGATCTCATAGAGCACGCGGTTGATCAGCCCGCCGACGGTCGCCCCTACGATGGCCCCGATCAAGAAGCCCGCTGCCAGGGGTACTGAGACGTTCCCCAGCTTCCTGTGGATCACGCTACCCATGATCGCCTTGGCAAAGATGTGAAAAAGGTCCGTTCCCACTGCCAGAATACCTTTAATACCTGCGCTCATCAGGGCGGGGGCTATGATGAACCCGCCGCCCGCGCCGATACAGCCGGTGATCAAACCGGCGCCCATGCCTATTGCAATCGATACGAGAAAGATAAACGTATTGTAAAAGGCCGGGCTGTAGGCCTTGTGGCCGCCAAGAATATCCGGCATTATTTTGCCAATCGGCTCAACAAATTCGCTTGCAAAAGCCACGCCCACGACTATGATAGGAACGGTCAATAAACCTAATAAGGCCAAACGCTTGCGGTCCCGAAGTATGGTGTTTGAGTTGTCGATTTCCCATTTGGCAAGGGCCCTTGCCCCCATCATCATGAATTCGCCACACTGTCTAAAGAAATTCATGGCAAATCTCTCCTTTTCTGTATAGTTTTCGTGTCTTGCTCAAATATCCTCTGGAAAAAACCTCTGCCGTGCCGGCTATATCTATACACCCCCTTCCATGCTTTTTACGGCTTTTTTGTAAGTGGCATATATAGAATCCGTTATTAAACCCATCATCCCAACTCTCACCCCTGGGCCAAGCTCTTAAGTACCTCTTTCATCCACCATAATCCTCCTGCCGTGGATAACAACGCTTCGGCTCCCTTTTGACTTCAGATCCCCTTCCAATCCGACTTGCTTCAGGGCATCCTCAAGCCTGATCATGCCAAGAACCTTCTTTCCCCGGGTTACGGCAATCCGCTTCAAGTCATTCTTTAGCATGACCTCAAGTGCCTCAGTGATCCTGTCTTCAGGACCAACACAGGGTTTGAGCGCAACCCCATCTGCTATCGGTATGATGATCGCTTCAACTGCAAGCCTTTTCATGCCCGTCCTTTTAGTCACAAGCATTGTCTCGCCTTTGCAAGGCAAGATGTGTACCAGAGACCGGCCCGAAACGGCTAACCGCATCTAACGTATTGATATTACGTCAAATCGAATATCGACAACATCAGCATATCCTCAAAAAGATGGCTGGCTTGTAAACTAACAGATTACAGTTAAACAAGGTGTGAACTTGTGAAGATGGAAAAAGGACTTGAAATTATAGGAGATCGGCGAGTGTAACTCATAGGTTACACCCCTTCTATTTTTTCTTGAATACCTCAGCGTCGATCTTTTCGTGTTTGATAATTCGATGGAGGTATTGCCGCTGAAGCCCTGCCTGCTCGGCGGCCCTGGAAATATTTCCTCTGTTTTGCTGAAGTATGGCCTGGATGTATTGTCTGTGAAATGCCTTGATCACGGCCTCTTTGGCTTCCTTGAATGGGAGCCTGTAAATGGTCTCGTTGGAATATGGCAGCGGCCCCGTGCGAGTTACATCAGTTATGAGATCTTCGAGCCTGATTTGGCCGGACCGGCACAAGATCACACCACGCTCAACCACGTTTTCTAACTGCCTGACATTTCCTGGCCAGTCCCGTGCCATAAGCATGGACATGGCCTCGGACTCGATATCGCGTATTTCTTTGTTGTTGGCTTTGCTGTATTTTTCAACAAAGTGACTCACCAGCAGCGGGATGTCCTCTCGCCGCTCACGGAGTGGAGGCAAGCGAAAAGAGATCACATTCAGGCGATAGAAAAGGTCTTCTCGGAATTTTTTTTCGGCTATGCGCTGCCTGAGGTCGTGGTTCGTGGCGGCTACAAACCTAATATCGGCATGTTTTGTATTCAAGCCGCCTACCGGCTTATACTCCCCCTCTTGGAGAAGGCGCAGAAGCTTGGCCTGCATTACTGTGTTCAGCTCTCCGATCTCATCCAGAAATAGTGTTCCCTGGTTGGCCTCGTCCACCAGCCCCCTTTTATCTTTCCAAGCACCGGTAAATGCGCCTTTCTTGTGTCCGAAAAGCTCGCTTTCAATGATCTGTTCGGGTATGGCCGTGCAGTTGACAATTATAAAGGTCTTGTCACGGCGGTCGCTGTAAACATGGATCGCTTTGGCCGCAAGCTCTTTCCCTGTGCCGCTCTCCCCTTGAATTAAGATTGTTGCCATCGATTTGGCCACATGCTTGATCCTGTCTAGAGTCGACATCATGGCCGGGCTGGACCCAACAATGGGAGGCAGCATCTTCTCTTGTTCAAGTGACCTGCGCAAGGCAATGTTCTCGCGGGCAAGCGCTTGCCACTCTAAAGCCCTGCTAAGGGTCAGCAAGATGCGTTCTTTTCGGAAAGGTTTTGCAATATAGTCAAAGGCCCCCTTCCGGGTAGCTTCTACCGCGGTTTCAATGGTCGCATAGGCAGTCATTATGATAACATTGGAAGAAGGTTGAATCCTCTTGATCTCATCAAGCAAGGCAATCCCGTCCATGTTGGGCATCTTCAGATCGGTGATGACAAGGTCAAAGGGTTCTGTATGGATCAACTTGATTGCCCTCAACGGGTCATGTTCTGTCATCACTTCATGTTCGGTCTTTTCGGTGATGATTCTCTTGAGAAGGGCCAACATATCCCTTTCGTCATCAACAACTAGAATCCTGCTTTTCATACTTCGACCCCCTCCTTGGCTTTCAGCAAGACCGTAAAAACCGTTCCTCGGGGTCTATTAGGACCATCTTCGGGACTGCTTTCACAGGTTATGGTCCCTTCGTATTTCGTTATAATCCCATGACTCACGAACAGGCCCAATCCTGTCCCTTCCCCTTCACTCTTGGTAGTGAAAAAGGGGTCGAAGATATTATCCAAGTGTTCATCTTTGATACCGTGTCCGTTATCCCGAACCGTGACGCGCACCTTGCCTTGCCCTGCATCCGAATCGGTCTTGATTTCCAAGATCCCTCCCTCCTTCATGGCTGCGGCCGCATTGTTGATCAGGTTCAAGAATACCTGTTGCATCTGGCGCAAATCCCCTTTCACCTTCGGGAGGCCGGAGGCCAGTTCCATCCGGAGATCAACATTGTTCATCTCCAGGGAATGCTCTACGACACCAAGAATCTCATTGACTGCATCGTTGATGTCACAATATTCAGGCGTCCCTTCCCCCTGCCTGGCAAAGCTAAGGAGGTTTTCCACAACCTGCTTGCAATGAAGGCCGTGGCGCTCAATGGTTTTAAGGTCCTGATAGTCCTGGCCCTCTTTGTCGAACTTCTCCAACAGAAGATCCGTAAAGCCAAGCATAACGCCAAGGGGGTTGTTCAGTTCGTGGGCCACGCCGGCAGCCAGAGTCCCCATTGAGGCCAGTTTTTCAGTATTGATAA
>JAUWMM010000006.1 GCA_030613145.1 Desulfobacterales bacterium
CAGGCGTTTCCATGGTTATATGTTAATAACTATCTGATTTAACAAACTTTGATTTCTGTTTCAGGTAATATAGTTGAAGGACTCCGTTTAGGCTGTTTGCTCACCTTCGCCAGAATGCCCCTTGCGGAAGCACGAGGATGAATCGAGTGGTGACCCGCCATAGCCTCGGCGAAGGCGGGTTATTGCTTCGGCGAGTTCCGCCATCCTGAGACACGGTCAGGATGCCCTGTGCGGGAGCACAGGGAGGCTTCACTACGAACTGACAAGGTTTGTGGCATCATTTTCCTAGAACGTCTGCGGATTAGATGGAAAGAGACGAAAATTTCGATTGTAATCGAAGCTTTTTGACATTATTTGCGAGTTGATTTAAAAGGATGTGCACGCAAACGATGTTAAGCACGGAAAAGTCTACTGTGAACAAAATTAGTGCAGCAATCATACAGTTCGACGTTCGCCGGGGTGACGTTGAATGGAACCTCGGCACAGTCAAGCGGCGCATAAGTGCCCTGGCAAAGCAGGGCATGCAGCTCATTTTGCTGCCGGAGATGTGGTCAACCGGTTTTGCAAATGAGCGCCTAAAAGATCTGTCTGAGACAACACCAGGGGTCCTTGATGATTTATCCGGGATAGCAAAAAAGCTGCATTTGACAATCATTGGATCTTTGCCTGAAAAGAGGGGAGGCGGGGTTTTCAATACTGCCTATGTTGTGGACAGGGACGGATCTATTGCGGGCGTCTATCGGAAAATTCATCTTTTTTCTCCAACCGCAGAAGACCGCTATTTTAAGCCAGGTCGGAAAGCTGAGGTTTTGAAGACCTCTCTTGGGCCCATTGGTCAGATGATATGCTATGATCTAAGATTCCCGGAGCTGTGCCGGTCTCTTGCGCTGGCTGGAGCGAAAATGATAGCTGTCATGGCCGAATGGCCAGCTGAAAGACTATCTCACTGGGAGGTGCTTTTAAAGGCCCGGGCCATTGAAAACCAGCTTTTTGTCCTTGGGGCAAACCGATGCGGGAAGGATGGAGACCTGGTTTATGCAGGTCATTCACGTATCATATCCCCCTACGGAGAAGTTTTGGCAAGGGCAGGAAAACGGTCGGCCACCCTTTCAGCTACTATGGATTTGCGCAATGTGGAAAAAATAAGAAAGCATATTCCATGTTTAAAGGAGCGGGTGCCTGAGGCCTATGAGTGATAAGATTTTCGAACGTGAAGGGTTGAAAGAAAAGGTTCAGGCCCTGAAAAAGGGGGGCAAGAAAATTGTCTTCACCAACGGCTGCTTTGACCTTATTCACATAGGACATGTCCGGTATTTGGAGGCGGCCAGGGCCGAGGGGGATGTCCTTGTGGTAGGCGTAAATTCCGATGGTTCAGTTCGCCGGATCAAAGGGCCAGGACGTCCGATTGTTCCTGAAGACCAGCGTGCTGAGGTCCTGGCATCTCTGTCGTGCGTGGACTTTGTAACGCTCTTTGACGAGCCTGACCCTCTGGTGACGATCCGATTGGTGATGCCCGATGTCCTGGTCAAGGGGGCGGACTGGGAAGAGGATGCTATTGTAGGAAGAGATGTTGTTGAGGCAATGGGTGGGAGGGTGATTCGGATCCCGTTGACAGAAAGTGCCTCTACTTCCGAAATCATCGAGAAGATCTTGGCCAACTTCAGTTGATGAACAAAACCAAGTGATTTTGTCTCTCGCAGAGTTTGCGGAGTCGCGGAGTTTTTTAGCAAATTTCCTGAGAGGGGAAATCTGCTAAGACTGCCATCCCGCTGTCGCGGGATATGTTGACAAGACGAACAGGGCATTGGCAGGATCATAAATGCTCCGCCTAGGCGGACTGATTGTTTGGCCTGATTTTTCGCCCCTGCCCCGTTAAATGCATGTCTTGTGGAATGCCAGGCGTATTTAACTGGGGCGAAGCCTATTTAACCGGGGTCAAAAAATCAGGCCAAGGAGAAATTATCTCGGTGATCTCTGCCTGCCCCGTTGAGTGCGAAGCTACTCTTGGGGAGAGCTTGAGTGACCGGAGGGAGCGGGCGAGATTTGGTAAAGGGTTAGGTACTGTAGTCGGCATGAAAGAATTATTTCAGAAGAACGTCCAGATAGTGCATCACATAAGAGTAGGGCCGGGCTATTTTAGAATGGGGCTTGCCTTTCCGGAGTTGGCCCGCGTGGCCCGTCCCGGGCAGTTCGTCATGGTCAGGCTACCGGCCAGAAATATTCCCTTCTTGCGTAGACCTTTTTCTGTTCACAGCCGGCTTACCCAAGGGGATGAGGTTGGCGGGTTTGAACTCTTGTATAAGGTTGTGGGAAAAACCACCCAGGCTATGTCCGGGCTTAAAGCCGGTGATTTGTTAGACGTGTTGGGCCCCCTCGGAAACGGGTTTTCTTGTCCTGAGGGCATCTGTGACGTATTTCTTATAGCCGGTGGTGTTGGGGTCGCTTCACTTCATTATCTTGCCCTTTTTCTGGTGGAGTCAATGAGGATAAGGCCCACGGTCTTCCTGGGAGGCAGGACGGCTTCCGACATACTCTGTGGGGAAGCGTTTGAGTCAATGGGTATTAAGGTCGCCATAACTACTGAGGACGGCACCCTCGGTGAGAAGGGCCTCATCACGTCTATCGTTCAACAGGCGTTGGAGGTTGATGGGAAACCGGATATGATCTATGCCTGCGGCCCGACGGGGATGCTGAAGGCTGTCAGTGATATGGCCGGCAAGTACAAGGTTTCGTGCCAGGTTTCTCTGGAGACGGTTATGGCCTGCGGTTTTGGGGTCTGCCTGGGATGTGCGGTTGAAAAGGCCGGCAACCCTGGAGCATATCTCCATGCTTGCACAGACGGGCCGGTCTTTGATCCACGTGCCGTCGTGATATAGGGTTCATTAAGATGGAATAATGGAGTGTTGGAGGACTGGAGTACTGGGTATTGAAATCGGCGCAAGGCCTCTAAGGCTCAAGGCAAGATGTTTTCCCCATCCACCTTGTGTCCTGGGCCTTACACCAGGTGTCTCTGACCATCACTCCAATACTCCAATACTCCGTCACTCCAATTGATTAAGATTGTTCGGGTAAAGAGGAAGGCTATGCAGAAAGAATACAACCCTGAATTTGTAGAATCGAAGTGGCAGAGAATCTGGCAAGACAATCGGTTCTTCAGCGTAGAAGAAGACCCTGCCAAGAAGAAATATTACTTGCTGGAGATGTTTCCGTATCCGTCGGGCAACATCCATATGGGACATGTGCGCAACTATGCCATAGGAGATGTGGTGGCGCGATACAAACGCATGCAGGGTTGCAATGTCCTTCACCCCATGGGGTGGGATGCCTTTGGGATGCCGGCAGAGAATGCGGCTTTAGCCAACAACGTACACCCGGCCAAATGGACATATCAAAATATTGACACCATGCGCACCCAGCTCAAACGACTTGGGTTTAGCTATGACTGGGATCGAGAACTGGCCACTTGTAAGCCCGAATACTACCATTGGGAACAGTGGCTTTTTGTCAAGATGTTCAAAAGGGGGATGGTATACAGGAAGAAATCTTTTGTAAACTGGTGCGAAGACTGCCGGACGGTCTTGGCCAATGAGCAAGTAGAGGCAGATTTGTGTTGGCGGTGCGGCCAGGTAGTAACACAAAAGGAGCTGGATCAATGGTTTTTCCGTATTACCGATTATGCCGATGACCTTTTAAAGTACTGTGACCATCTCCCGGGGTGGCCCGACAAAGTAGTAGCCATGCAGGAAAACTGGATTGGAAAGAGCCTGGGAGCTGAGATCCGGTTCCCTCTGGAGAATGGTGATGGTCACATAAAGGTGTTCACGACACGTCAGGACACTGTGTGTGGTGCCACCTTTATGTGCATGGCTCCGGAACATCCGCTGGTTCTCAAGCTTGCCGCAGGAACCGAGCAGGAAGCCGAAGTTCGGGCCTTTGTTGAGCGCATGCGCCGCCAGGACAAGGCCAAACGCACATCCGATGATTATGAAAAAGAGGGTGTCTTTATAGGGGCTTATTGTATTAACCCATTTAGCAAGCGGCGGATGCATATCTTTACTGCCAACTTTGCATTGATGGAATATGGGACCGGTGCGGTCATGGCGGTACCGGCCCATGACCAGCGAGATTTTGAATTTGCCCGAAAATACGGCCTTGAGATTGTTGTAGTGATTCAGCCTAAGGGACAAAAACTTGACCCGGAAACCATGACAGAAGCTTATGTAGATGAAGGAATATTGGTTCGATCAGGGCCCTTTGACGGGTTGGGAAACATAAAGGCTCTTGATAACATCGCAGACTATATGCAGGAGAAAAAGATCGGAAAAAAAACTGTTAACTTCAGGCTCCGGGACTGGGGGATTTCACGTCAAAGATATTGGGGTGCCCCTATCCCTATTGTCTATTGCGAAAAATGCGGGGTGGTACCGGTTCCTGAAGAACAACTGCCTGTGATACTGCCCGAGGATGCCAATATGCTGAAAGGGGGTAAATCCCCCTTGCCGGAACTTGAAAGCTTTGTGAAGACTTCATGCCCTGAATGCGGCCATCTTGATGCACGTCGCGAGACCGACACTATGGATACCTTTGTGGAATCTTCATGGTACTTTGAACGATATTGCAGTGTATATTATGATCAGGGGATGTTTGACAAAAAGGCCGTGGATTACTGGATGCCTGTAGACCAGTACATTGGCGGCATTGAACATGCGATTCTCCATCTCCTTTATTCGCGGTATTTTACGAGGGTGCTCAAGGATTTTGGGCTTGTTACCTTCAAGGAGCCCTTTACACGTTTGCTGACTCAGGGGATGGTTTGTAAGGAGACCATGAGATGTGCAAACCATGGGTTCTTGTTTCCTGAAGAGGTCGTGGAGAAGGACCAGGGCCGAACCTGTAAGATTTGTGGAAGCCAGGTTGAGGTTGGACGGATCGAAAAGATGTCCAAGTCAAAAAAGAACGTAGTCGATCCCAATGTCCTCATAGATAAATATGGGGCCGATACCCTCAGGCTTTTTTGTCTTTTTGCAGCGCCGCCGGAGCGGGACCTTGACTGGAACGATCAGGGGGTGGAAGGTGCTTACCGCTTTCTCAAGAGGGTATGGCGGTTGGTGGCAGAACATAGTGCCCATATTCAGAATGTTAAGTCCTTTGATGTAGACGAAGAGATTTCCGTCGACTTGAGGAGCCTTTACAGAAAGACCCATCAGACTATCAAGCGTGTGACAAATGATATTGAGACAAGGTTTCACTTTAATACGGCAATCAGTGCCGTCATGGAACTTGTGAATTCTATACAGGCTGTCAAGGGAGATGTCCTTTCGACGCCAGAGGGCGCTTCTGTGTTGAGGTTAGCCATAGAAACCGTCGTAGTCCTATTATCGCCTATTGTGCCGCATTTGGCCGAGGAATTGTGGGAGGCTTTGGGCAACTCCGGAAGCGTGATAGAGGCAGCCTGGCCCAAATATCGTGATGAGGCTATTGTAGAAGACGAGATCCTGATCGTTGTGCAGGTCAACGGCAAGGTGAGGAGCAGGTTCAATATTGCTGCTGATTCGGATGACGAGGCTATAAAGACGGCTGCACTGACCAATGACAGGATTGTGGAACGCATTGCAGGGCGGCCGGTGAAGAAGGTTATCGTGGTAAAAAAGAAGCTGGTGAATGTAGTGGTTTAGCTGGATGTCTGATGCCAGCAAAGCCAATGACCCCAGTGAAGTAGAAAAAGCGACTTCACGGGGCAGGCCAATGACAAATGACAAGTGACCAATTTGATGGAGAAACGGTGCATGCAGTTTAATGAGATAGGGAAGGCAATAGCCGCCCTGGTTATTTTTGTGGTAGCGGCCGGCTGCGGATATCACTTCGCAGGAATGGGCCTGACGGCGCCGGAGGGTGTGCGTACGATTGCCATTACTGTATTGGATAACCGGACTTCGGAATCAGGGATTGAAACGGTCTTTACGAGCGATATAACCTATGAGTTTACCCGAAGCAAAGTGCTTCGCGTAGTGGGAAAAGATACGGCTGATGCAGTTTTGAGCGGTACAATTATGTCCTTGAGTGAGGAGACGATTGCTTACACTGCAAGCTACGACTCTGCTGAACGCCGTGTAATCATTACCCTTGATTTAGCCCTGAAACGGGCCGACGGCAATGTTATATGGTCAAATAAGTCCCTGTCTGACAAAGAAGCCTTTAAGGTGGACCCTTCAGACAAGTTGGCAACTGAGAAGAACAAAAGGGTGGCCATAGAAGCCATATCGGACCGATTGGCCGAAAAGATCCATAACCGAATCCTTCAGGGCTTCTGAGATTTGCTGAGTTTGTGATTACGCAGCGATGGCGTTAACGTGCCTAGTCAGGCGGGATATCTTTCTGGAAGCTGTGTTTCTGTGGATGGCTCCTTCTTGAGCTGCTTTATGGATAACAGGTATGGCTGCAGCCAAAGCAGTCTGCGCCGCTTCCGGAGATTTTTCGTTGATAGCAGCCCTGACGCGCTTAATTACGTTTTTTACGCGCGTTCGTCTTAATTTGTTGCGAAGGTTTCTATCCTTGTTTTGCCTGGCCCTCTTGATGGCCGATTTGTGAATTGCCAAAGTGTTCGCTCCTTTCCAAGTTGATAAAAAAAGTAAATTATTCAGTCCTGCAATATTTGTCAAGCATTAATTGTATGCCTGATACCCGATGCCTGGTGGGTTGTGCCTCCGCCCTTCCATATTGTAAATCTTGACCGGCATCTGGCCTCCGGCACCTGGTATTGAGCAATACCGTTTGGCCGACACCCGGCCGACTACTGACATTTGGTCATTATTCACATGTCTGAAACTTCTCGTATGACAAAGGCCGCCGGTGTCGTGGGGGCAGCTACCCTGTTAAGCCGTATTTTTGGACTGGTGCGGGATGTGGTGCTGGCTTGGCTATTCGGTGCGGGGATGGCTGCTGATGCCTTCTTTGTAGCTTTTAGGATCCCAAACCTTCTGCGCAGGCTTTTTGCAGAGGGCTCCCTCACGATTTCATTCATTCCTGTGTTCACAGAATACCTGTACAAGCATGGCCGTGAAGAGGCCTTCAAACTGGCACGATCTTCTTGGTGGCTCCTTGCTATCATCCTGGCTGCAGTCAGTGTGGTTGGAGTTCTTCTGGCCCCCCTCATCGTGAAGGTTATTGGGTACGGTTTCTCTTCATTTCCAGAGAAATATAATTTAACCGTTGTTTTGACACGGATTATGTTCCCCTACATTTTTTTTATCGGGCTGGTTGCGCTATGTATGGGGATTTTGAATGCTTTGGGGCATTTTGCGGCACCGGCGTTTGCGCCGGTGTTGCTTAACCTCGCTATTATTAGCGCCGCGATCCTTCTTTCGCCACGCATGGAAAAACCGGCAGTAGGCCTTGCTATCGGTGTCATGATAGGGGGGGGCTTACAGTTGGCTCTTCAAATTCCCTTTATGGTCCGCAATGGGTTTCATCTATTGGTGCGGAGCCCTTTGTACCATACTGCTGTACGGCGAATAGCAGCTCTGATGGCGCCAGCTGTGCCAGGCGCTGCAGTCTATCAGGTCAATATCTTGGTGGGGACTGTACTTGCTACACTCCTTCCAGAAGGTAGTGTGTCCTTTCTATACTATGCCGACAGATTGGTCCAATTCCCCCTTGGAGTGTTTGCCATTTCCCTTGCAACGGCTGTGTTGCCGAGCCTGTCTAAGCATGCGGCTTTGGGCGATATGGAACGCCTCCGTTCGTCTTTCTCATATGCCCTGAAGCTGGTCTTTTTTATCTCAATCCCGGCCATGACAGGGCTCATTATCCTGAGGGAACCTATTGTGCGACTTTTCTTTCAAAGAGGGGCCTTCGACCCAATCGCAACGCGCTTGACCGCTGAAGCCCTTCTTTACTATGCTCTTGGTCTGTGGGCTTTTTCAGGCGTGCGCATTGTGGTTACTGCTTTTTATGCCCTTCAGGACACCAGAACCCCCCTCAAGATAGCCATTATTTCCTTTCTGGTGAACATTCTTTTGAGTATATTGCTTATGGGGCCAATGCGGCATGCCGGGCTTGCACTTGCAACGTCGATAGCTTCGGGGGTGAATCTGGTACTTCTCCTATGGGTGGTAAGAAAGCGATTGGGGGGGGCGATTGGAGCTCGGGATATACTTGGATCCGTTCTGAAATCAACGGTATCTGCGGCGGTGATGGGGTGTGTCATCGTCTTTCTGGCCTCGTGGGCAATACCAAAATACGCTGGAACCACGTGGCATCTTGTGATATGTGTACTGGGCAGTGTGGTGGTGGGCTCGCTCCTTTATGGTGCTTGCGCTTTTCTCTTAAGGAGCCGAGAATTGGTAGCCATGGTTGATATTGTAAGAGGGAATCTTCGTAAATGACGACTAAGCGCAAAATAGTTGTCATAACGGCTATCTTGGTGTTTTTTTCCTTTCTTTTTGTCATTGGGTTGGGTGACCGTGGTGCGGTTGATCTCTACAAACTCCATCTCAAAAAGGTTCGCTTAGACAGGTCAAACCTTGAGCAACAGAAGAAAAATAGGGATCTTTACCGCAGCATCCAGCGGTTAAAAACTGACCTCGAATTTATAGAAAATATTGCAAGGAGCGAGCTTGGGATGGTGGGAAAAGACGAAGTAGTTTATCAATTCAGGCAGAAAAAATAACGTAGACGTTCACAGGTTCAGAGTTCACCGTTCAGGGTTACCTTACAAATTCCCAGATCCCACGAATCAGCGGTTCAGAGTTTCGGTGAGCCCTGAACCCTGAACGTGAACGGTTACAAAATAACAGAAGTTCTAACTGATGACTGATGACAAACTTAAAGGTGTTTCAATGGGTGGAGACGGGGACGATGCCGCAGAACTGACTCCAACAGCGACACTGGCAAGGCTTTACGAAGAACAGGGTTTTTTCGACAAGGCGGCATCAGTATACAAAAAACTTCTTGTCATGGAACCGGACCGGGCGGACTTGAAGGAGAAGCTGGAGGATATTGAGAAAAGGTTGGCGGTCATATCACCACAGCCCGAGAAATCCGAGACAAGCACTATGCTGGACCACCTGACCGGGTGGCAGAAAACGATTGGCGAGAGGAAGAAAATGCTGGATCAAGAAGGTGAGAAAAGACGAAGGATTTTAGTCATTCACGGCCCTAACCTTGGTATGCTTGGCCGTCGGGAGCCGTCGGTGTATGGCACCTTGACCCTTGAAGAGATAAATGAGGAGATCAAGAAGACTGCCGAAGAATGCGGCATGAGTGCTGACACCTTTCAATCAAACCACGAAGGAGAAATGATTGAAAAAATCTATGAGGCTATAGATGGTTACGACGTACTTATAATCAATGCTGCCGCTTACACACACACCAGCGTCGCCATTAGAGATGCCCTCTTGATGTTGGACATTCCGATTATTGAGGTGCACCTTTCCAATATCTATCGTCGAGAACCATTCAGGCAAAAGTCCATGATTGCAGATGTGGCAACTGCTCAAGTCGTCGGTTTTGGGAAAGATGGCTATACCATGGCTGTTCGAGGTTCAGTAAACATGAGTCGCCGTACATAGGGCACGGAGCAAAGCGCATGGAGCATAGAGCAAAGCGCATAGAATATTACGTTTTACTCTTTGTGCTTTGGGGTATGAAAACGGGAGGTTTCAAGAACAGGCATGTATGACACATCAAGGTTCAGGAAAGGCCTAAAGATAGAAATTGAGGGGAAACCTTACGAAATAGTAGATTTCTTGCATGTGAAGCCTGGTAAAGGGGGTGCATTTGTTCGGACCAAGCTCAGGAACATGCTTAATGGTCGTGTAATCGATAACACTTTTCGCGCAGGGGAGAAGGTCGACAGACCCGACCTTTTGGAAAGGCAGATGCAGTATCTGTACAAGGAAGTCGATAACTATTGCCTGATGGACAACGAGACCTACGAGCAGTTTTTTCTCTCAGAGGAGCAGATCGGAGGAAGCAGGTGGTTCCTGGCTGAAAATGAGACTGTGGATGTAATGTTTTTCAATGAGAAACCGATTGGAATTGAGCTCCCTATATTTGTCGAACTCAGTGTCGCAGATACCGTACCAGGCGTTAAGGGGGATACGGCCAGCAAGACCACAAAACCTGCAACCCTGGAGACCGGTGCAGTGATGCCTGTGCCTCTTTTCATAAACGTAGGGGATAGTATCAAGGTAGACACTCGAACCGGCAAGTATGTTGAGCGGGTTAAAGGCAGCTGAGAAATGATACATCAAATCAATTCTCTATTTGGGATCAGTAGTGTCCAAGATAATATGATTTCTACTGAGACAGCTGTGTCTCCACAGCCATTCATAGGGGGAGAGTCTGAACTTATACTCCAACACTCCATTACTCCAAGGTCCCTGTTTAGGTGAATACACTTGTGTCAATATTTACAGTATGTTGTCGTAGTATCGATCATCTGTTTTGGAAAAGAATAATTTTGACGGTTTCGTAAAAAGTCGAAAAACACCTCTTTCTGTCATTCCGGCCCCTGCTGCCGCAGGGGTAAACTTGGCCCCGCGACGGCGGGGAGCCGGAATCCAGTTTATTCGGCTAGTTACAAAGGCTCTGGACTCCGGTTTTCACGACTCGACTGAGCTCGCCGAAGTCCGGAGTGACGACTTTTTACGAGATTATCAATTTTGGATTAATAAAATGCGGATTGGCGTCTTGCAGCATTGATCCAACCTGCCACGCGTCTTTTGAGAAGCGGCTTTTCCCTCAGGCGCAATCTTTGGTTGACCTTGATCAGGAGGGGAAAAAGCTCATCCGCCTTCTGCCTGCCCAATTTTTTCCGGGAATCTATGCCGGCCATCTCCAGAAGCCTTGCGTTGTCTGAGCCCATTCTAAGTAGGCTTACCAGTTCAAACCTCTGACGGATCCTGTCGCGAGATGGCATTCCGACGAGCATTTTTGTCTCTTCCCAGTTGTCCAAGACCTGTTCCGGATATCGCCATCCGTTTTGACTGAGCCTCCCTGCGTCATTCGGGCTAATGTCTTTCAGGATTTGTTGAAGGGTTTCTGAGCGACTGTCTATTGTATGGATTGTCATTTTTGCATAAGACCATTCACTCAAAAAAAGAGCGAGAACGATTATCAAAGAGTAGATGGCCTTGTATATTGTCTGGAAGGCCTTTCGACTTCCTGGCAGGCCATCTAAAAAGGAAGGACGGGGCGAATCCGGGTCCCAATGGCGACCGCCTCTTAGGAGATAGAGGGCGTTTATAATAACGAAGCACTCAACACAGAAGGGCGGAAAGCCTAGAAATCCCAGGTAAGGCATCTCGAAAAATTTGCCCTCAGAGAAAAACGGGACCGTGTATATCCATTTTTCCAAAGACCAAAAATTACATAACTCCCAGTAGCCGCCACAAATAATTCCTGCAAGTAGCAGACGAACAAAGGTGGTCCATTCGCCTTTCTTCCCATCCATGAGTAAGGAACGGGCGTTAAATCTTGCACATATAGGTTCGAGAAAGAAAGCAAAAGCGCCCCATACCAGGGGGAAAAAGTAGTCTGGAAAGACCAAGGGCAAAATCAGCATAAAAGATCCAACCACCAGGGAGGCCTTTTGAGTCCAGCCCTTGAGGACAAACTTGGTTTTAACGCGCCCGGGTATCTTAAGATGGCAAAGGAGTCGGTAGACCAGAAACATACCAGGAAGCACGGTTGCAAAATCGAGATATGCCTCCACGTGGGACCAGAGCCCCTCGGGCGGGACACCGACATAATACCAGTCTTGCAGACGGAGATTCCAGACTTCGATGAAGAACCACAATATTGCAGACCAAAAGAGAAGGACGGCAAATTCTCGAGGCCTTTTCAGAATGAGGCCGTCGTTCCAGCGCCAACACAGGAGGCCGTCGAGAAACAGTATGAGTCCATACCAGGCGAATGGATAGGTGTGGGCGTAGAAGGGAAAGATGTAATGAACAGTGCCCCAGAAGGTCAAAACGACTGTCATCACGCCGAGCATCATCATCAATATGCTGAGGTAGCGATATTTCATCGGGCCAAGTGAAGTCTTTTTATCGATCTGAGGTTTTGAAATGCCTTCTATGATTTTTCCTGAATATGACTTTTCGTTCAGGGGATATCTATGACTTTGCCTACGCCCCCATCCAAGCATTTGTCAGGATATAGCTTTTTAATCTTTGACTGATACTGGGTGCAATGGCAGGCACATACCGAGTGCAAATTTTTGAGAAGATCAAATTCACGGAACCCGTGCAGGCCCCCGATGAGTGTGGAGACTTTGCCGAAAGACGAAGCAGCCTCCAGGATGCGACCTACGCCCGGATGGGAGCACCCCGCGATCACAACCAACCCCGTGTCGGTTTTGACTACAAGGGCTTGTTCTACCCCCTGCAGTTCACCGGTAGAAAATACGTTGCCGGTGATCTCAATTGCATTATTGACCTCAACAACTTTTCTATCGGGAAGGGACGTCTGAAAGGAGGCGGGGAGATAGAGGCTGGCACTTCTGTTGACTTTCAGCAATTTCTTGAGCCCGCCTGTGTGGTCCCAATGGGCGTGGGATACAACTATAATGTCAATTGCCTCAGGAACTATACCAAGTTTTTCAATATTGTGCAAAAGTATGTTGCCTTTTGCGCCGGTATCAAAGAGGATCCCTGGGGTGTTTTCTATCTCAAGATAGCAGGAAAACCCCCAATCAGGTATGAGATCTTTTTCGTATGCAGTGTTGTCATAAACGAGAGTCACTTTCATGTGATGATTTCCTTTTCATAAATCACCGTGGAGGGGTTCTCTCGCCCGCTCGCCCCCTGCCTCTGTGTCCTCCATGCTCTGTGAGAGGAAAAATAACGCTTTTCGATTGCTATTTGCCCGCCTGGCGCTTGGCTTGAAAGAAGTCCTGGATCACCTTTCTACATTCGTTTTCGAGCAGCCCTCCCTTGACATCAATCGAATGGTTCAGACTGACGTCTGCAGCCAGGTTGTAACGAGACACAGCGCCGCCCCATTTAGGGTCCTCGGCCCCGAAGACGATCCCGGAAACCCGGGCGTGAAGCAGCGCTCCCATGCACATGATGCACGGCTCAATGGTAACATAAAGTGTAGTGTTTAGCAGCCGATAATTTCCAACGACCTGGGATGCTGCTCGAAGTGCCAGGATTTCCGCATGGGCAGTAGGATCACATAGTGCAATGGTTCGGTTGTGGGCACCAGCCAGCACGGTGCCATCTTGTGCTACCAGGACAGCTCCTACAGGCACTTCGTCTTCACGGGCGGCCTGTTGTGCTTCTATCAGGGCCTGGCGCATAAAGTGGCTATAGTTCAATGTTCAACTCCGGACTTGCAATCATCTTGACAGTGCAGTGCAAAAACACTATAAGATGCGATTCATAAATGCGCCCATAGCTCAGTGGATAGAGCGCCGGACTACGAATCCGTAGGCCGCCAGTTCGAATCTGGCTGGGCGCACCAGTAATATCAAGGGGTTACCCGGTTGCCTGATACAGGGTAGCCCCTTTGTGCTATGAGAGCTTTGAAAAAGTTCTTTGAACGACCATTCAGATAGATAGTTTTACAATTTTGGGACAAATCCACAATCCGAATTACTTCATCTCACAATTACCATATATCATACCTTGAGCGGTTTGTAATATGGGGAAATAGAAAGGTTTTTACAAGTTTATAGATGAGAAATAGGTTTTTTGTCATATCCGCGGCACGGAGCAAGGAAAGTAGCCTCAAGAGCATAAAGCCTATAAAGCGAAATAGAGCTGAGCCAAACCTTGATGTCCTCAAGAAGAGCCCTTGCCTGGGGTGCGAGCTGTATGTAGCAGATACTGCTTGTCCGTATGTGAAGGGGTGCGGCAAGATTGATGAATTTCAGCAGGTGGCAGCCGTTCACTGCACTTTGTACAAAGACCAAGATGTGTTTTCAATTCTCAAGATTTAACCACCACAAACCCCATTTCGCTTTTCTCATTTACCATTCCTTTTTAGAAGCTGCTTCAGGACCCTGGTAATGTCATTGTCCTTCAAATGTTTAGTTGCCTTCTTCCTTGATAAATAAGGGTGTTTCTGCTACAATTATCACCAAAAGCGAGTACTTAGGGGCTTTTTACATCTCCTTTAGGCCCTTGCACTATAATTGTCGGCAAATTAAACTTGATTATTCCCTGTAGCTCGCTACAGGGTTACCTCATTTACCCTCTCCCCCCTTCGGGTCTGAGGCCTCAGGATCGATGACTGGCGGGAGAGGGTAGGGTGAGGGGGTAAAAATGGTATTTCCTTGTTATACCCCGCCCGCTTGCGGCGGGGAGCTTCATTTGTTGCCTATCATTGCCAAACGATCCACGGGGATTTTGGGAGATACAATTCGTGATTTTATAGGGCCGGGGGACTTGGAACGGGAAAAAGTATGGAGGTCGACAAGTACGACACAGATTCTCTGACCGATGAGCAGTTGGCCGGGCAGCGCCTTATGGTGGGTTTCAGAGGTAAGGCGTTGGACGATGACCTGCGTTTTATGATCAGGGAGATGCACGTGGGAGGACTTATTCTGTTTAAACGCAATGTGTCCGATCCTTCCCAGATGACCGAGCTTTGCCAGGCAGCGCAGGCGTGTGCCGTGCAAAGCGGTAACCCGCCGCTTATGATTGCCATTGATCAGGAAGGCGGCCCGGTGGCTCGGTTGGGTCCGCCTTTCACGGTTTTTCCCGGAAACCGGGCCATAGGGGCAGCAAGATCTGAGAAGTCCGCCAGAGAATTTGGGACAATAACGGCACTGGAACTCAAAGGCGTGGGGATTAGTATGAATTTTGCGCCAGTATTAGACGTGGCTCCCCATGGGTTCAATTCCATCATGACAGATCGGGTCTTTGGAGCGGAGCCGGAACTTGTGGCATATCTTGGCAAGGCAGTTATTGAAACCCTTCAGAACAACAGGATTGCTGCTACAGGCAAGCATTTTCCAGGTATAGGTCGTACAATAGCCGATTCTCATATTGACCTCCCGTATCTTGATGTCGAGAGCCAGATACTTGATTCGACCGACCTGGTCCCTTTCCGTGCTGCCATTAAAAGCGGTGTTGAGGCTATGATGTTGGCGCACGTGGTGTATCGCGATCTTGACTCTGAATGGCCTGCAAGTCTTTCTACCGTCATCGCAAGGGATCTGTTGCGGGAGACCATGGGTTTCAATGGAATCATTATGACTGATGATCTTGATATGGGGGCCATCGACAAACACTTTGATGTTGAAACCACGGTCAGAAGAATTTCTGATGCTGAAATTGATATCGTATTGATATGCCATGACCGGTTGAAAATGGAGAAAGCCTATCGAGCCCTGTTAAAGGCCGTGCGAGAATCAGAAGATGCGAGTAGAAAAGCAACCGTGTCGGTTAAACGTGTTTTGAATCTGAAACGGAAATATTTAAGGGTAGTTGCGTCCTAAGGTATATGATAATCCTTTCTTCAACTTATGTTTCCATAACCTTGTGACGACATGAACGCTGGGTGAGCAGGCGAGCATGAATGCAACGAAGAGGAATATTATAGCTATTAACGTAGATTCCACCGAAGTATTAACCATAATATAGCTAAGGCATACCAGGGGCATAAGTGCCAAACGGACAATGGGCTTACACCAGGCGTGAATGTTGATGAGATCCGCCCAGAATGGACTGTACCGGTAATACATCCGGACAAACCATCTGCCTGGCGTGCTTGTGAGCAGGCACTGATCTCTCAAATCCCTCAACAGCCTTACGCGGGGTTCAGCATATGAGCCGAAGGCTGCGGTGGCAATAAAACATCCCCCGCCATTGCCGCTCGTCCCACCATGGGGAATATCGGATTCCGGCGTCTCATAGCACAC
>JAUWMM010000095.1 GCA_030613145.1 Desulfobacterales bacterium
GAAACCCTGCACCGGAGTACCCGTAAGCGAGCACCTCATCGCCTTCTGGTTTGAAGCCCAGGTTTGAATGCGAGAAATCAACCTCTATGGGTCCAAGGTGGGTGTTGAGACCTATGGTATTGTCGTGTGTCTTCCAATCGACATCTCGATCAATTGATGCCCTTTGGAGGCTATTATAATATGCAGAACCGCCAAGAAACCTTTGCTGCTTGGTTCCTTTTCTGTTGAGCAGCACGCCTTCAGTATACAGATGTAACGGGAAATTTGGTGTTTTTAACCTTAGAAAGTATTTGTTTATGTCTGTCTTGAAACCATATTCATGACCTGCATCCCCTATATCAACGCCCGGCGAAGCGGTTGTAGTATCCAAATCGATCAAGTTAATATTTTCCAGATTGTGATACAGGCATCTTGAGATCAAACGGGTCAAGACTAAATCCTTATACGCATAGCGGGCTTCACCAAAGTAATCGTTTTTGTTAGATACTTCAGCCTCAAAAGCTATCCTGTGAGGGAACGGAAATGTGTAGATCTTGGCACCGCCCGACAAAGAGTCGTGAAGATATTCATACTCTCCAGCCTGTTTTGAGTCTTCAACATCAACCAGTGTAAAACCGCCCCAAAGGTCAATTTCCGGCTCTATCTCAGGAAATTGATAAATACCAAGCTCTTCTTCATGCTCCCCGGCAAAACCAATGCAGACAAAGGCAGTAAGCATTACCAGCGTAAATATTATGATCTTTTTCACTGAGTAAACCTCCCTATCCCTGAAGCCGATGGATTATCGGTTCCATGAATCTCTGAATGGCAGTCGGTGCACCTTGTAAAGTAGGCACCCTTACTTTCCCTAGAAGAACCTCCCCCCCCAACCGCAGTCACTGTGTGTCCCATATGACACTGAAGACACAGAAACGGATCCTTGGCCTGAAGAAGATTGTTATTCACAGAGCCGTGGGGGTGGTGGCACGTAATACAATCGTCCGTATTATCTGCATGCTCATACAAGAAAGGTCCCTCTTTTTCTCTGTGGCACTGGCAACATGTCTGTTTGACCGTGTCCTTTCTGAGTAGCTTTCCTGTAATGCCGCCATGCGGTTCATGACAGTCGTTACAAAATATCCTGTGCCCTATAGAATGATGGCTGGGCAGATAAAAGTCGGCCCTTACTTGTTGATGACATTGCGTTAGACACATCTGGTACACATCCCCTGGCCTCGTCGTCAGGTCAGCTCCTGTATGCACAGGATGGCAGCAAGAGCATGAGACATCATTCTGTGCATGTTTACCCGCATTCCAATTATGAAGGTTGAATAGAGCGTGTGAACTATGGCAATTAAGGCATAAAAGGGATTTGGCCCCCGAAGGCAGGTTGTTGATGTCGAGCAGTGTCTTGTAATTGCATTCCGTTTGCTTGCCTTGCCTCCGGTCTTCTTCCACTTTTTCCGGCGTAATTCCCTCGATGGCAAAGCTGCCCGGACCATGGCACGACTCACAATCCACAAGTGGCATACCTGATGCTGGAGAAAGCTGCGCGCCCATCGTACTGCCCTCAAACCACGTCCTTATCTTGTCGTGGTAATGGCAAGCCTTGAGGCAATTGTCCGTTCCTACATAATCGGCATTAATATTTCCGAGCAACATCCTTTCGTATTCCTTCACAGGCAGTATGGGCTTTGCCGTCTTAAGGGATTCACAGCCAACAAGAACAGGTGAAAGGCATAAGACTAAAAGACATAAAAGATGAACTGTTTTTCTTAATATCATTTCCATTGCCTCCAACAATTACGATTTGTCATTTCCCTCTCACTTCTTTGATCTTCTTTTTTGCAATATGATCCAAGATGTATTTCAGTACCTTTATATCAAAGGGCTTGGTCATGTAGTAATGTATCCCTTGTTGTCTGACTTGCAATTCTAACTCCCGTGTGTTGAAACCGGTAATGGTGACAATCGCTATTTCGGGCCACAGCTTTTTGAATCGTGGAATTAATTCGTAACCCTTACAGTCCGGCAGAAAAATATCGAGCAGCATCAAATCAAACTTCTTTCGCTCAAGTTTTGCCAAGGCGTCTTTGCCAGTAGCCGAAGTTTGAACGTTGTGCCCCCATTTTACAATGCTCTCCTTAATGGTTTCAGCAACGTGTAAATCATCTTCTACGATTAGAATGTGCATAAATGGCTTGTTCCTTGTCCGGATTTGCTCGCTGTCGCTACTGTTATTCGCAAGGGACATGCCAAATCGCCGGCGGATAGCTTAACTACCTGAATTGCTGGGAAATGATTGCATGCGCTTCGTGAAGGGGGTAAGGGTAAATAGGCCATGAGTGGCCCACCAAAATCTTAGGTAGGAAATGTTAGTTGTTGAAGATACTAAATAAAGTCATTGTTGGGCCAAAAGTGGCCGGTTGGGCCTAATTTAGCCCAAGCTGCTTCATCTTTCTAAAAAGCGTCCTGCGAGGCAGACCCAATATTGAGGACGCTTTGCTTTTGCTTCCATGGGTTTGGGTTAACACCTTGACGATTAAATCTTTTTCGACATTTTTCAAAGCGACGCGAAGATTCCAGTCCCCCTGTTCAGACCCTGTATCTATATCTAAAACATTGCTTTTGTCAGCAGGCTGAGCAGTCGGTGGGTCAGCTATGTCAAAGCGTTTCACCGTGAGATAACGTTCCAACACATTTTGTAGCTCCCGAACATTTCCGGGCCAGTGATGACTGTACAAGGCCGCCATTATTTTCCCGGGAATATTCGCAACTTGATTGCCATCACCGTAAAGCTTTATGAAATGATCTGCCAGCAAAGATATATCCTCCCTGCGATTCCTTAAAGGAGGTGCCGTGATGGAAATGACGTCTATCCTGTAAAAGAAGTCCTCACGCATCAAGCCCCTCTTTACCATATCCGCGAGATTCCTGTTGGTGGCGGTCACGATACGAACATCGGCGTTTTTGATCTTACCCCCCACGGGCATGTATTCTCGGCTTTCAATTGCTCGAAGCAATTTGACCTGCATGCTCGGGTTTAGCTCGGCCACTTCATCCAGGAACAATGTACCCCCGGAGGCAAGGTCAAAGAAGCCGTGTTTGTCCATATGAGCCCCTGTAAAGGCTCCTTTCCGGTGTCCGAAGAACTCGCTTTCAAAAAGCGCTTCAGGAACGGCCCCGCAATTAACGGGCACAAACGCCTTGTCGTGCCGGTCACTCATGTCGTGTATGGTCCGGGCAATCAGTTCCTTACCAGTTCCGGATTCTCCGTAAATGACTACGTTGGCATTAGAGCCAGCGGTCCCCAGGATAAGCCTATAAACTTCCTGCATGGCAGGGCTCTTGCCAACAATATTGCCGAACCTATAACGATCCTTGATCGTGGCTTTGAGTTTTATGTTCTCACTTTCGAGGTGCTCTCTTTCCACCTCCGTGGCTATCTCATGGAGCTTGGTTTCCGTGATGTCTCTCACAGTAACAAGGACAGCGGACTTGCCCTCCCATTCGATGGTACTATGACGCCATTCTGTCCAAATTTCTCGACCATTCCCACAAATACATGGCGCTTGGAAAGATTCCACACGGATACCCCTTTCAAATGCTTCAAATAGCTCCTTAAAACGCTCCTTGTAATCGTCACGAAACAGAACAATCGGGTCCGTCTCAACCAGCTTGTCCACCGTGTAACCAAGAATCGAGCGAAGGGCATTATTTACGAACATGAACTTCCTGTCCTGAAAGATCCCGACCCCGTCAGCCACACTCTCGGTAAGGGTACGGTATCGCTTTTCACTTTCCCGAAGGGCCTCTTGTGCCCGCATGTGCTCGATGATTTTGCCCAGCCTTTCGGCAACAGCACTGTACAGGCCTCTCTGTTCCTTCAAGAAAAGTCCTTCATCGCTTTCTCGCTTTTCTCCCAGGCAAAAGACTTCCAAAGAGCCGACTCGCTCGCCATGTACAAGGATGTCTGAGGCTTGCTTCCAAGAGGTTTCTCTGAAGTTTTCCGTTCTGAATTCTTGACCCTCTGCGATGATTCGTGTGCAAGTGATATCAGGATACTGCGAGGAAGAGGAGATGAGATTAGCTGTCCCCCGAAGTATCTCCTTGAACGAAATACCTTGCTTCTCAACAAGATTGGAAAGGCCATAGAGGCAATTCAGTTGCTTGACCCGCTTGGCAAGATCGTGTGTTCGCATCTGTAGTGCCTTCTCTGTCCGCTTGTGCTCAGCGATTTCTTCATTGAGTTGCCGTGCATATATGATGGATTGGTTATAAGCAATTTCCGTCCGGCGCGCACTCTCCCGAAGTGCCTTCTCCGCCCGCTTGCGGTCGGTAATATTGCGACACACCTCTGTCACCATCTTTGGACGACCATCCGTGTGCCATGCAGTCACACTGGCTATACACCAGAAGTTCATTCGATTCCCATCGGTCCCAATCACTTCCGTTTCATGCTCGTGAACTTTGCCATCTTCAAAACACTTCCTCGCCATACATGGTTCGCAAGGTTTGTCATACTGATAGTAGGCACTATAACACTTCTTCCCAACCAGATCCGGCCCAAACAAGTCCTTTGCGACCTCGTTTGCCCATATAATATTATGTTCCTCGTCCGTCATGCTCATGCGATCTGTCATCGAAGCGATGATCCCTGCCAGTTCCTCCTCGCTCTTCCGAAGCGCCTCTGTTGATTCGCCAATTTCTTTCAAATATTTTGTCTCGGTTTCAAGCTCGGCCTTCCCCTTCCGGGTTCTAAAAAGAACCACCCCTCCGATACCAAACAGCATCATGACAGTGCCTGCGAGGGCGTTGGTAGACGGTTTTTTGACGAGGATGCTTTTATAGGCTTTTTCCTGGACCGTTGGGTTCCTTTGTTGTGCTTGTAAAATAACGCTCTTTTCATAGTCCTTGTGGGATAAGTAGGCCAGGTACGAAACAGCGATGACAACCACCAGACCGGCTATGGCACTCATTGCTACCTTCGTAAAAAGTTTTTTTATTTTCATATGCTCAAAAATCCCTTCGGTATAGGCCTTCAGAATATGGGCTTTTTCCGCCACTGCGAATTTTTCTATCAACAGAGGTGTGTCGACATATCTTTCCATGCAAAACCCGCACCAATTTTCATTCGAGCTCAAGTGGCAAGGTGCCGATTTTATCCAAAATAAGGCCCTCGGTTGGTGTGTTCCAGGTAACCCACACGATCCTTTTCCATCCCAGTACAAATGTGGACAAGGTGCCAGGTTTTCATCAATACGTAAGTACGGGTTTCCTAATCATGGTTCTTGTCGAATCAGAGGGTATTGCTGACATAGGTAGGTGAAGGAGGGAAAACGAAGATGCCCTCCTCCTCGATGATGAGCTGATGCTTTATGTCGCGGCCAACCTCGAAGTCCGCCATGCCTCTTATGCTCGGTACTGTTGAGACGGTGTATTGCTTGACATACAGGTCTCATTTCACTATAGTTTCTTTATCAAAGAGGGAATTCTATCATCAAGTTAAACGGTGAGTTCGGGATCAACGACCTTGCGGAAAATCGCTCATTTCTGAATTGGAAACCTACGCTTGTGCCCATTGAGTTTTTACGATTCATGGATGGGCACTAATTAATAAGCGCTGGGGAGGAAAAACGTGAAATTCAAAATAGTGCCACTTTTATCGATGCTGCTTGTATGCATATATGCTCCGCTTCTTTGTGCAGAAACGTCTCAAAACGATATTGCCGTTGAAGCAGAAGGCTACGGCTTGTCCAAGAACGATGCTCTCCTTAAGGCAAAGCGGAACGCAATTGAGAAAGGAATCGGTACGATTCTCATGTCACAGACCGAAATTAGGAATTTTGAACTTCAGAAAGATGTTATTCTCACCAAGACAAAAGGTTCAGTCAAAAAATATGATATTTTGCACGAAGAAAAGCAGCAGGGTGACATTATCTATCTAAAAATACGGGCCGTTGTCTCTCTTGCCAACATTAAGGCAGACCTTGTTGCCCTGAAGATTCTCCTCGAGTCCATGAACAAACCTCGCATGATGGTGGTCATACGGGAAGAGAACGGAAACTATGCAGAGAACGCGATTCTCGACTACCTGAGTGAAAAAGAGTTTGAACTGGTAGATGCAGCGGTTGTGGCTGCACTCATGCACAAGGGGGATAAGCTTATACGGCTGGCAGCAGAAGGCGATCCTTTGGCCGCAGCCCGTATCGGTGCATCGAACGGTGCAGAGTATGTGATGGTTGGAAGGATCAACAAGGGCCTCATGACAAGCACGTTCCTCAGCAACTCCGGCATGAAATCAGGCCAGGCCAATATTTCGGCAAAAGTGGTCAACTGCTCTAATGCCAAGATCGTTGCATCGAAATCGGCAAATGGCGCTGCTGTCCATATTTCAGAAGACGTTGCCATGGCTATAGCTGCTGAAAACGCAGCAAAAAAGCTAATGGACAGACACCTTTTTGAAAAAATCGTTTCCTCCTTCCAGGATATGATCAATAATGGCATTACTCTCAACGTGACCATTAAGAACGTTACAAGTTTTAAGATGCAAAAGGCGGTCAGAGGGGTCCTCGACGAACTTTCTGATACGGTTTCAGTGAATAAGCGCAGCTTCGGTGGAGGCCAGCTCAAGCTTTCTATTTTGTATAAAGGAGATGCTGATTCTTTCAGCGAAACTGTTGACGGAAAGACAGTTGAAGGGAAAAAGCTATCAGTTACCGACATAGCAGGTAGCAGAGTGGTTATCCGGTTAGTGTCCATCCAGAAATGAGATGTTTTTTGCAAGGTCAAGGAAGACGAAGATTTTAACCGCAGGAATACATAGGGTATTTTGAGGATTGAAATCTGAGTCTGACGCAGATTCAGCCGTTCAGCCGTCGCAGCGAGTGCTTTGGCGAAGTCGGCGATTGCGGGAAATAGCCATTTATGGATGGGCACCAGTTAGAATAGGGTTTTCCTTTTATCTGTCCTTGGAGTTTCAACCTTTTCTTTTTTCTGCTACATCTCACCT
>JAUWMM010000063.1 GCA_030613145.1 Desulfobacterales bacterium
CCATCCTCATATATAAAAACCGTGGCTTCAAGATCTTGAGGGGACAAAAACCAGATGTGTTCTCCAGGACGTACAAGAACGTCATAAAGATCATAAAGCATACCAAAGGCATTTACACGAATTCGGATGTGCTTTTTCAAAAACCCCTCACGCACACGGTGATGAAACAGGCTTAACTCCTGATCAAGAATTCGGTCCTTTTCCGCCCTGTTGATGGTTAGATTAACAAGTGTCCCCGAATCCACCTGGTAGCCGGATGGAGGGTCTTGCTCCACTACCAAATCCTTCGGCAAGTCGTCTCTTAGAACAGATCGTATTTGACCAAGCCCAAGATGCGCACGCTCCAAGATTAGGATAGCATCTTCCAGGGCCAGACCGTGCAGATATGGCATCTTATAAGTTGCGGGCCGTCTGCCAAGGCTGACCAGCAGATCGATGGAATTACCCCGCGTAACAACTCTACCGGAGGGCGGCACCTGGCTCATTACCTCATCTGCAGCAGCCCCTTTGCTAAAGGTGCGAGACAAAACACCTCGAGACAGGCCGCTTTCTTCCATAATGATATAAGCCTGCCGTATATCCAGCCCCACAAGCTTTGGCACCATCAAGGTTTTCGGCCCTTTGGAGATGATGATGCGAACATCACGGTCCTTTTTGACTTCACTACCCGGTCCCGGCTCCTGGTATGCCACATGGTTTTTCGGTACGTCCGTACTGTATTCGAAGCCACTCACCTTGGTATTGAGTCCCAGATCAGTAAGAATGTCCAGTGAATACACCACGTCTTTTCCCACAAGATCCGGAACCATCACCGTATCTTCGCTTTTTATAATTAACCTCAAGCTTAGATATGCGCTGATCCCTGCAACCCCGAAAAAAATGCCTACCAGCAAAGCTACCTTAAGAAAACGCCTCATATCGTAGTCCTTTTCAGACGTACTGCTTTGCTCCGCCACCAAAGCACACCACAGACCGATTCAGTGGACCGGGTATGGTAATACCACCGACCAGCCAACTATCCAAGTAGTGTGCCGGCCGGCACAGCACAGCCCCTTAAGAAGTCTTTTACCGGAAGGCGTTTTGCTGATTCAAGTTGAACCTCTTTTAGGGCCAATATGCCGCGATCTGTTGCCACATTGAAATCTCCTGGAAATCCTTCCAAAACAGTACCCGGCTTTTCCTTGGCTCGCTTCTCAAGGTCTTTGACCTTCAATATCTTAAGCCTTTTGCCAAAAAGAATGGTAAAGGCACCCGGCCAGGGGTTCATCCCCCTAATGAAAGCCTCCAGTGATTTAGCATCCCGGGACCAGTCTATGCGCCCGTCTTCTTTTTTTAGTAAAGGCGCATAAGTCGCACCCAACTTATCCTGCGGTTTACCAATAAGATTCCCAGACTTGAGCTTGGTCAACGTTTCGATCAAAAGGTGTGCCCCGACCTCAGCCAGCTGGCGGTGAAGACTCCCAGAGGTATCGTCCTGCCTTATCGGGACCTTAGAACTCATAAGGATGTCTCCTGTGTCCATCCCCTCATCCATCCACATGGTAGTGACGCCGGTCTCCTTCTCTCTATTGATAATGGCCCACTGGACAGGCGCAGGCCCTCGGTATTTGGGGAGAAGTGAGGCATGGATATTTATTGCCCCAATACGGGGAATCGACAGGAAAGACCCGGGCAAAATGTGGCCGTAAGCGACCACGACAAAAATGTCTGGGTCTAGGTCAATGATTTTCTCAACAAACCAGGGCTCCTTAATCCTGTGAGGCTGCAGCACCGGATAGCCCAATGTACCCGCAACCTCCTTGACCAGAGGGGAAACCAGACGACGTCCACGCCCTTTTGGCCGGTCTGGTTGTGTAACCACGGCAAGCACGTCATATTGGTTTTCATGTAAGATCTTTAAAGTTGGTACTGAAAAATCCGCAGTACCCATAAATATGATGCGGTAGGTGCTCATAATTTAACAGTATAGGAATTCCCTTTTTTTACCTAAGGATTTTAAGGGCATAGGACGGGCTATGTATAGCAAAACGATACTGGATACTTGATGCTGGATAAAGATAGAAACTGGATTGATACATCCAGTATCAAGTATCCAGCATCCAGCATCTGTCCGCCCGAAGGGCGCTAAGTTCAAACCTATAAGCTGTTTTAAAACCCTTTGATGAGTCCATTTTGGCCATTATTGTCAAAAGTTCTTAGCGAAGCGAGCATAGAATATTTAATAATGGACAACCAGTCCCAGGAATGGAGTGTGCGAGGGTTCACAGGTATTGAGTCGCCATTAGCATGTACCAAGGCCCGGCACCTATGATATCCCCCCTTGCGTCCGCCTGCTGGAAGAAGGTTCCAAGTTGACCGTTTTTCACACGGTGAACTTCAATCTTTTCAGAGGGTTCGAGGTCCTGTTTCTGTGGAACGGCATCCTCCTCCAGCTCCACCACCACGCAGCATGCTGTCTCCCTAATAAGTGCGCTGTTGAGAGTCAGCTCGGGTGAGATCTGAACGACTCTTCCCGTGTAGCCGGTCTCTTCCACAAGTTCTCGCATTGCACAACTCTCGACATCCTCACCATCTGAGACAACCCCTGCAGGAAAGCCGATCACGTAGCAGTCAAAGATAACTCTATACTGCCTGATGAAGATCAGGTCCCCGGATTCCTTGAACCGAGGCATGATGAGGACTGAGCTGCGGGCATTAACACGCTCGACATAATCCCAGTTCAGCACCTGACCCTTGTCGCTTTCATAAACAACCCTTTTTGACCTAATCCATGGACTTTTTGTGACATCTATGGTCTTCAAGATATTCACTGGGTCACCTCGTTTGTGTAAACGCCTTGGTCGTTTCGGTCTGGACACCTTTTCCACGCGGCCGATCCTCAACACTCTCGTAAGCTACCCGCACCAGACTGACGCCCGTGATAATCGCCGAAATAAGACCTACAACGATCACAGGAACCATCTGAAAAACATGATTCACTACGGTAAAACCTGCGGCCTCTTTCGCTGAAACACCGAAGATCATAAGCCCAAAAACGCCCCCCGCTTCCCACAGGCCCCAGAAACCCGGCGCAGAGGGAAGCGAAATAAAGAAGCAAAGGATTACCATTGTGGCGTATATTTCAAAAAAAGAGAGCCCAATACCAGGACAGCCAAGAGCCATCACATAATAAGAAGCCCCGGCCACTGCCCACACTAGAAACGAAAGACCAAGGCAAAGGCCAACCTTTTTGGGCCTCTTCAACAGGTCGAATCCGGATGCCACGTTGTCGACGATCTTGGCGAGTCGTACGCATAGCTTCTCCCTGATCTTGGCTCGAAAGTCGCTACCGGCAAAAAAAAGCAGCTCCGGCAGGCTCAAAATCATGCGTCTTATCAACATGCGACTTTGTCTGACACTTATCAGTGCAATGCAAGCAATCAATCCAAGAACCAATTTCAGGGTTGTCATGCCGAGCATCTCAAGCGTGGCCTTGTTGATATGATAGTCGCCGAACGTCTGATTAAGGTTTGGACTTATGTCAACAGTGGCAAGAACAAAAACAAAAGAAAGGAGCAGCACGACAACGTCAAAGACCCTTTCGGCTCCCACCGTAGCCAACACCTTTGAAAACGAAACTCTTTCTTTTTTGTAAAAGATGGCCGGCCTGGCCAGTTCCCCTACCCGGCCCGGCAAAAGGCAATTGAGCATGAATCCTATCATGAGAGGGTGATGAGCACTCCAAAACCCGGTTTTCTTGAACGGACTGAGTAGAAGCTGCCATCTGACAACCCTGATGAAAAAACTCATCAGTGCGATTGCCACTGCAGGGAACACCCACCAGTAGTTCACGGTCTTCAAATAGTCGACCACCTCAAGTAGGGAAATATTTTTGAAGACGACATACAGGGCAATACCGGATAGCAAAAGCCCTGTTGTCAGTGGCAGGATAATTTTTTTATTACCGGACATAGCGCTTCGAAAGACGTCGCTTGGTGTGGTCGGGTCTATGCCATGGAAAGGAGTTCCCGGGCCTTTTCAATATCCTTACTGATCTGCTCTGATAGTGCTTCAGGTCCCGGAAATTTCTTTTCTCCACGCAGCCGTCGGATAAAATTAACGCGGATGGGGCGCTCATAGATATTTTGGTCAAAATCAAGTATGTGAACCTCTACGCTGAACTCACCATTATCGAATGTAGGACTATATCCAATATTGGCCACACCTTGGTAGGTAGTGTCTTGGTACTCCACGGTCACAGCGTATACGCCACCCTTGGGGCATAGTTCATCATAAAGCGTCAGGTTTGCCGTGGGAAAACCCAGCAGCTTTCCCCCCCGATCCCGGCCCCGGATCACGATCCCCCGTACCTGATAATATCTTCCTAATAGTTTCTTGGCTTCCTCAACTCCGCCCTCTCTCACCAGGTTTCGGATCTCGGTGCTGCTAATGCGACCACCTTCAAGGTCAATCCATTCCGAAATGATCACGTCAAAGCCGTGGGCTACAGCCATTTCCTTGAGCAGGAAAATGTCTCCCTCACGCTTCCTCCCAAAGGAATAATCCTGCCCCACGACAATCGCTTTCATGCCAAGCTGGTCACACAGTATTTCTTTGACAAAAGTGCGAGCAGGGATGGCCGCAAACTCACGAGTAAATGGGATGCATATCAGGGTATCCACGCCTGTTGCCCCTATTAATTCAACCTTTTGCTCATAAAGAGTTATGAGTGGGAAGTGCTTGTTGGACTTGATCACCCGGATGGGATGGGGCTCAAAAGTAATTACGACAGAGGTCCCGTCTATGCTTTCCGCCTTTTCAATCACCTGATTGAAAAGGGCCTGGTGTCCTATGTGAACCCCGTCAAAGTTCCCAATGGTCAAAACGACATTTTTTAATGGTTTAGAAATTTCGCTGAGATCTGTTATAATTTTCATGCTCAATCCTTTAAGCGGTCTTGACAAATTATTCAAACCTTAATATATAGTTTAGTTCTGCTATAAAATCAATCCTTTTCTGCCTTCCTAATGTGCCGAAGTGGCGGAATTGGTAGACGCGCTAGGTTCAGGGTCTAGTGGGTGTATACCCGTGGGAGTTCGAGTCTCCCCTTCGGCACCAAACTTAATCATTACAACCGGTTAATCGTACTTTTTGGTGGGGCGGTACGAATGGGGGCAAGTAAACTAGGCCTTCTCCCTGGAGGCGTTTACCCACGCGCTGGGGACGGAGAGACCTTTGCACAACCCCTTCTCACTCGTTTCTATGAGCTTTTTGACCCATCCATGGACTCTCTCACTAAATACTAAAAACTCGGCCCAAGCGCCTCAAACAGTATAGGATTTGCCCACTGACGTTGGGCCGTTCGCTTCGCCCGGATGGGTGCCCCAAAAAGCTCATAATGGTCGCTCAAAGGAGTTATGCAAAGGTCTCACGGAGTCCTCCGTTTTTTGGCCGGCAGACCCCGGCCAGTGGAATCAGGCTCATTTTCTTCTCAGGATTTGGTCTCAGGTTGCCGATAAAGTAAAAAAACCACCGGGGAATCACTTTTGGAACCTTTCAACCCTGAAAGGAGAAAAATACCATGACACAAAAAGCTCTAAAGCTCTTTCAGCTCTTCTTGGAAATTTTTGTCGTCTACACAATACTCAAAGTGCAACTGTTCACAGCTTTGATCTGCCTGTTTGCCATCCTCTTGATTGGAAGGTATGAAAAAACCGCTTTTGCAGAGACTATCTCAGAGGAAAACGACCAAACTCAGGAGGAGGCTGATATTGGCAGGCCGGTTCCATCTTGAGCCTTTATTGGCATCGTTGATTGTGTCGTCTATAGCTTCAATTGTAACACTTTACGAGTCTGAAAAAGCTAAACCGTTGTCAAAATGTAGTCGTCAAAGGGTTGAGAAACAGCTTCCACGCATGATTCAGGCCTCTATCTCTATGATGTTTTGCACCTCATCTCGACAAGTCTGAGCAAAGTCTTCCGGATAATGACTGATAAGCCACCGCTGTTGACATTCACTAAAGCCGCCTGGAGACTGGCGATGCTTTGGAAGTAAACAGTAGAGGAGGCGCTGACCACGGTCCGGATTGTCGAATCTCTTGGATATTTCGGTGACATTAATCATCTCTGCTCCAAGATTTTCTAATACCTTCATAGCGATCAGTATAACACGATCGAGAGAATGCCGGGTATTGGTGTCTGTCTCGATAATATTTCCATATCTTTCCTTTGTCATAATCTGTAATTCGCCCTGGGAACGCTGAGCTTTGGGGACAAAGGCCATTATATTCTCATCTTCGTAGAAAATCAGGTTGCTTTCTTTGTTTGCTCTGCCGTCTAACCTCCTATTGTTTCGAATGGCTTTAAGGTATGTTTCAAAGAAATCCTGACCGGTCTTCTCTTTGTATTGCTTGGCGAATTGAGCTACTAGATCTCCTTGAGAATAAGAGCTAATAGTCGACTGACTCAATTCGTTCTCTCCACCTTTAAATCCGGACACACATGAAGGAACAAGTGCAAACTGTTGGTGTATTTGTTGGTGTGAGGCATTAAGTCGGTAGCCGGAAGGTGACAAGTCAAAACCAAAGTTTTGACCCCAAATAGTGGCATTGAATGGTAATTCGAGGCCGCGTTTGTTCTGTTGTTCAATTTTGTCGATGAGAGACAGTCGTAAATCTTCCAATTCATTTTCTGTCAAGGATCGCCTTTTGGCTGGTGCGACAATGCCTACTTCTGTCGATAGTTGGACATATATCCTTTGGTAATAAAGGTGGCGGAGACCGATCATATCTTGCTCTGTAAGGGACCCAATCTTATAGCGTATGGCATCGTGGGCCATATTTGCTGCGTAATGCCCCCAGGGAATATAGCTGTTTTTTCGTAGGTATTCCCAAATGTGTGTGTCTCCTTCAGTATATTCGCCGACAATTGGACTATTGCCCTGGGCTCCTGGAACCAGAACCATCTGCTTTTTATATGAATCGGGAAGAAAAAAATTATTAGACACAAGTTCAAATAGAATCCAATCTGAAACCGCCGGGCGCAATTCGCCTTTTTCGGTTTTTTCATAGCTAATGCCCCGAGGAATTTCAGTTTTTTGGTCATATTCAAATCTACACGATAGCTTCGCCAGCCTTACTAGGAGTTGCGGATCGGTAGATGTCTTAGCTAATGTCAAGAGTAATGGATGTGGTAGACGTTCAATATCCAGATTATCCTTATAGGCGAAGCTTTTCGTTGAGAAAAGGCCAGCAGCATGCTCCTTTGCACACTTGAAAGGGTTGCCGGTTTGTAGCATTCGGTCAGCATATGACTTGACAATAAAAGTGGTCCCCATGAAAGGGAAGGCATTAGGTATCTCAAAAACCCACGGGGCATCGGAAACATGCACACTGTTTGGCGGGAAGTTGTCTGTATTGCTTATACCAATTTTTGCTCGGCCGGAACTGTGTCCCAAGGTCACGATATGATCATTTTCCCGTAGATTAAGAGCGGTAAACCGTGGTTGGTGGATGCCATATATGAACTCGGCAGAGGGACCCACGCAGGTTCCGGGAAAGTTCTTGGTCATGCTGTTTCCTTTCTAGAAGCCATTTCAAAACCTCAGATCGCGTTCGAGGGCAAGGCTAGAGCCGATGAAAAAGCGCAGCATACACGGGGAGAGTATGTGAGCATTTTGAAGAGGCCCTTAACACAGCCATCGGGCGATAGATGGGCTTTTGAAATGGCTTCTAATATCGATTTCCGTGCCTAATGGTAAAATATCATTTGGCTACAGGTGTGTCAATTTCCTATCATTCTTCACAGACAAACCCCCTAAAAGAATAAGAGCCGACCCACCACATGTTGTTGCATTTTCTTTCTTGACACCCAATGCGTAGTGTTTTATACCTCTGCTGAAAAAATGAGGTCTACCAGTATGCCGGTTCAGCATCGGTGTAGATGACAAATTGAAGCTACTCACGCCCGCATGAAGCGTTTTGAAGAGAGGACGCTAAGGGCTTACGAAAACCATTAGAGGATCATTGAACATAGGATTCATTTGAATAGTTATGCGGCATTACCAGGGCGGTACAGATGTTCGTAGGCAGTTCCCGCGAAAAGACTTCTCAAAAAAATTTCTCAAGGGAAGCCTTTGGCTCTTCTTATGCTTGCTG
>JAUWMM010000163.1 GCA_030613145.1 Desulfobacterales bacterium
TGCAGCTTAGAGGCGTTGCAAAACGGTGTCAATAGAGTGCACATCATCGATGGCCGCAAGACACACGCAGTGCTCCTTGAGCTTTTTTCAGACAAGGGTATTGGAACGGAGGTAACTCAATAGACTAGAAGCCATTTCAAAATCTCATCTAGCGCCCGATGGCTGTGTTGAGGGCCTCTTCAAAATGCTCACATACTCCTATGTATGCTGCGCTTTTTCATCGGCCCCCGCCTTGCCCTCGAACGCGATCTGAAGTTTTGAAATGGCTTCTAATAACTACTAACCAATAACCACCGACGAGTTACTATTTACCAATAACGAATGACGAGTAACCAATGACTAATGACTTCATGGAAACAGCAGACCGGGTCATGGCTGCTACCTATAACCGGTTTCCGATAGTACTGACCCGGGGTGATGGATGCACGCTGTACGATGCAAAGGGCCGTACTTATACTGATTTTGTGGCAGGGATCGCAGTTTGCAATCTGGGGCACGCCCATCCACGTGTTGCCGAAGCAGTGGCGGATCAGGCACGTCGACTGGTACATGTTTCGAATCTTTATTATACTATGCCGCAAATAGCATTGGCTGAGTGGCTGGTTGAGCATTCCTTTGCAGACCGGGTCTTCTTCTGCAATAGTGGCGCAGAGGCTAATGAGGCGGCTATCAAACTGGCGCGCAAGTATTTTAAGGATCGAGGTGCCCCGGAGCGATTCAGGATAATAACTATGGAGGGATCTTTTCATGGTCGGACGATGGCCACACTGAGTGCCACCGGCCAGGCAAAGATCAAGAAAGGCTTTGAACCACTTCTTGATGGTTTTGATATCGTTCCCTTCAATGATCTGGAAGCAATTCGGAGTGCCATCACAGGAGAGACCTGTGCGGTCATGCTGGAGCCTATCCAGGGTGAAGGTGGTGTTCGATGTCCTGCACCAGGGTACCTGGAAGGTCTGAGGAAGCTGTGCGATGAGGAAGGTTTACTCATTGTGTTTGACGAGGTGCAGACTGGAATGGGGCGGACAGGAAAGCTCTTTGCCTACGAGCACTTCGGAATGGTGCCCGATATTATGACACTGGCCAAGGCATTGGCCAACGGGCTTCCCATGGGTGCGATGCTGGCCAAAGAAGAAGTGGCCGCGTCCTTTACACCGGGTTCTCACGCTTCCACTTTTGGCGGTACCCCTCTGGTTTCCGCAGCAGCCCTCAGGGTGGTTAAGATTCTATTAGAGGAAGGTGTGCTTAGGAACTGTGAAAAGGTAGGGCAGTATTTCAAAGATCGTCTCCTTGAACTCAAGTCAAAATATTCCTTTATCCAGGAAGTCCGAGGCAAGGGACTTTTACTCGGCCTGGATCTTTCCTGTGATGGTGTTTCTATAGTAAAGGCATGCATGGAGAGAGGATTTTTGATCAACTGCACACAGGAACATATTCTGCGGTTTATCCCGCCTCTGATTATCCAGGAGGCACAGATAGACTCACTCATTGTGTGTCTGGATAACGTATTTGAGGAGACGGCAGGCAAGAGATTATGAAGAAGGACCTTTTAACGCTCAGGGATCTAAGTGCTGATGATTGTGAGGCGCTGTTTAGACGATCGTTCGAACTGAAAAAGCGACATGCGGCCGCTATTTCCGATCAAACCCTTCAGGGTAAGACGTTGGGGCTTATCTTTGATAAGCCTTCCACCCGAACCCGGGTCTCCTTTGAGGCGGCCATGGTGCAGCTTGGCGGGGTTCCCCTCTTTATGAATGCTCAGGACACTCAGTTGATTCGAAATGAACCGATTGCCGATACAGCCCGTGTGCTCTCAAGATATATGGATGGTTTGGTGGTACGGACATATTCACAGGACTTACTCGAAGAACTTGGAGCGGCATCGTCGATTCCTATTATCAATGGCCTGACCGATTTATACCACCCCTGTCAGGTCTTGAGCGACCTTATGACAATATTGGAGATAAGGAAAAACCTGGAAGGAGTCAAGATTGTTTGGGTTGGAGATGGAAACAATGTATGCCATTCCTGGCTAAATGCAGCCGCCATTTTGCCGCTGAACCTAGTCATTGCGTGTCCCGAAGGGTATCAGCCCGACGAGGCCATTCTGGAGGCTGCTGTAAAGGATTCGCAAGGTAGCGTTGTCGTGCTTTCTGATCCTCGAGAAGCAGTACGCGATGCAGATGTTATTTATACGGATGTTTGGGCCAGCATGGGCCACGAGAGTGAACACGCGCTGCGCAAGAATGTTTTTAAACCCTATCAGGTGAGCCAGGGACTGGTGGCTTTGGCCAAACAGGATGTAGTGGTCATGCACTGTCTGCCGGCCCACAGGGGCGAAGAGATTGCAGCCGACGTCCTGGAGGGAACCAATTCGATAGTGTGGGATCAGGCAGAAAACAAGATGCACATGCACAAGGCGATCCTGGAGAGATTTATAAGTGGAGGCTTTTTTGTCAAAGGAGATTAAGAAGATAGTACTGGCCTATTCAGGAGGGCTTGACACATCCGTTATCCTGAAGTGGCTAGTCGAGACTTACGATTGTGAAGTAGTTGCCTTTGTGGCTGACATCGGCCAGGGAGAAGAGCTGGACGGTTTGCGTGAGAAGGCCCTGGATACAGGTGCTGCAAAAGTCGTCATAGAGGACCTCAAGGAAGACTTTGTCCGTGACTATGTATTTCCGGCCTTTCGCGCAAATGCCATATATGAAGGCCATTATCTTCTGGGAACCTCTCTGGCACGCCCCCTTATTGCCAAACGCCAGATTGAGGTAGCGTGGACAGAAGGTGCGGACGGTGTAAGTCATGGAGCCACCGGAAAGGGGAATGACCAGGTTCGATTTGAGCTGGCCTACCAAGCATTGGCTCCTGAATTGAAGATTATTGCGCCCTGGCGAGTGTGGCACTTAAGTTCGCGTCAGTCGCTATTAGATTATGCAAAAGAGCACGGTATTCGAGTGACTGCAACGCGGGAAAAGCCTTACAGCATGGATCGAAACATCCTTCATATCAGCTATGAGGGGGGCATACTCGAAGATCCGTGGGAAAGCCCCCCCGAGGGCATGTTTACAATATCCGTGTCTCCCCATGAAGCGCCCGACAGGCCGGAGGTTGTAGAGGTTTCATTCGAACGAGGAAACCCTGTAGCCGTCAATGGGGAAAGACTGTCTCCTGTTCAACTCCTTGCCAAGCTGAATACGCTCGGAGGCCGAAACGGCATAGGGCAGGTCGATCTGGTGGAAAACCGGTTCGTGGGGATAAAGTCGCGAGGCGTGTATGAAACCCCTGGAGGCACTATCCTTAGGGCAGGTCATATGGCAATAGAGTCGATTACAATGGACCGGGAGGTTATGCACCTTCGGGATTCGTTGGTCTCTAAATACGCTGAGCTTGTCTATTATGGATTCTGGTTCTCACCGGAGATGAAGGTATTGCAGACCATGATAGATGAAACACAAAAGAGGGTTTCAGGCGAGGTACGCCTGGAGCTTTATAAGGGCAACTGCCGTGTTTTGGGGCGCAAATCCGACACGTCACTCTACAGTCGTGATTTTGCTACATTTGAAGCCGACCAAGTCTATCGCCAGCATGACGCAGAAGGCTTTATTAGGCTTAATGCCCTGAGGCTTCGGATTCAGGCCTTGATGCTGAAAGCTGAAAGCTCAAGGCTCAATAACCAATAACCAGTAATTAATGGCCAACGAGGTATCCTGTGACGGAAAAGCCGTGGGATGGGAGATTTGCCGAAAGGACAGACCGAAGCGTAGAGTCTTTTACGTCTTCGATCGTCTTTGACAGGCGACTTTACCTTTATGATATTCAGGGTAGCATAGCTCACTGCCGGATGCTTGCCAAACAATCGATCATTACCGAGGAAGAAGCCTCACAAATTGTAGAAGGCCTTGGCAGGATTGCCCGGGATATAGAGCGTGGGAACCTGGAGCTTGAGGAGTCCTTGGAAGATATTCATATGAATATTGAGGCCCGACTCTTTGCTGAAATTGGAAAGGCAGCGCAGAAACTTCACACTGCAAGAAGCAGAAACGATCAGGTGGTGCTGGATGTTAGAATGTACCTCCGTGACGAGGTGGCAAACATACTTGCGCTGCTCAAAGGCTTGCGCCAAATTCTCGTGAGCCTCGCAAAGAAGTATATCAATGTCATCATGCCGGGATATACTCACCTTCAACCAGCTCAGCCGGTGCTCTTTTCCCATCACCTCATGGCCTATTATGAAATGTTTAAAAGGGACACTGCCCGGTTTAATGAGGCCCTCAAGCGGATCAACGTGATGCCGCTTGGTAGTGCGGCTTTGGCTGGAACAACATATCCGATTGACGTAGAATACACCGCCAAGCTCCTTGAGTTTCCTGAGTTTTCAGCCAACAGCATAGATGCTGTGAGTAGTCGGGACTTTGTTATTGAGTTTATGGCTGCAGCCAGCATCTGTATGGTTCATCTAAGCCGCTTTTCAGAAGAGTTGATTCTGTGGTCCTCTGCTGAATTCGGATTTGTTGAAATACCTGATGCCTTTGCCACCGGGAGCAGTATTATGCCGCAAAAGAAGAATCCTGATGTGCCGGAGTTGGTCCGAGGCAAGGCAGGGCGGGTATTTGGGAGCCTGATGTCGCTGCTCACACTGATGAAGGGACTACCTCTTAGCTACAACCGGGACATGCAGGAAGATAAGGAGCCCCTGTTTGATACAGTGGACACCCTCAAGGGATGTCTTGAAGTATATGAAAAACTGCTCCAGCGGTTGAAAGTAAACCGGACAGCCATGAAGAAAGCAGCTTCCAGAGGCTTTTTGAATGCTACAGACATGGCGGACTATCTGGTAACCAGGGGCATGAGCTTTAGAGATGCACACCATTGCGTGGGGGAAATCGTACGGTACGCCATGGATAAAAACAAAGAACTACAAGAGCTTCCCCTGCGTGACTTGAAGAAGTTTTCCCAATCATTTGAGGAAGATGTATTTGAAATTCTGACCTTACAACAGATGGTTGACAGGCGGGTGTCTGCAGGTGGTACGGCAAAGGAGAACGTGGTAAAGGCGATCGATGAGGCACAGGAGGCCCTTCGGCTTGAAGGGATTGTAAATGAATCTCATGAAAAGAAAAAGAAGACCCCAAGATAGGTTTCTTTTTTTAACTTGTTTGGGGTTTCTGATTCTGTGCTCGGAATGTGGTAAAAAGGCGCCCCCAGTAGTACCCGAGGCAACGGTTCCCCCGGCGGTAAAGGACCTCGAGGCAGAAATCATCGGGGATAAAGCGCGATTGACCTGGTCAGTGCCGAAGAAGGCCGATAAAGCGTTCGATGGGTTGGGACACTTTGGGGTTTATAAATACAAGTCGCATAGTTCAGCGGAAATGTGCACGGGTTGTCCGATCCCTTTTGAACACTTCCTTGACATCAAACTCGATGACCCTAAACAGGTAC
>JAUWMM010000305.1 GCA_030613145.1 Desulfobacterales bacterium
CTTAACGAGGAGACGATCGCATTGATGATCAAACAAAATGTTCCCCTTATCCCGACCATCTCAGCGCTTTATAACATCGTGAACAAGGGGGTGGAGGCCGGGATACCGTCCTTTGCCGTAGAAAAAACCCTCAAGGTCAAACCTTTTCACCTGGAAAGCGTTCGCCTGGCGAGGGAAGCCGGGGTCGCTGTTGCCATGGGGACCGATGCTGGCACACCTTTTAATCTGCATGGCGACAATCTCGGTGAAATCAAACTGCTGGTGGATTCTGGTTTTTCCCCCATTAAAGCAATTGAGTCCGGTACCGGGATTGCGGCCCGGGTTCTCGGGGTGGAAAAGAAGCTTGGCACAATCGAGGAGGGTAAACTGGCCGACTTGATTATGGTTGAAGGTAACCCCCTGGATGATGTTTCAATTCTGACTAAAAAGGAGGCAATCCGTCTAGTGATGCTGGGCGGTAAATTGGTAAAAGGAAATAACAAAAACCTTTAACTAAAGGAGGAGTCCCATGAAAAACACCAAGTTGTTTATTAGAAACATTGTCTTTTTACCCCTGTTGATTGCAGCACTGGTGATGAGCCTTACGCCCTGGACTGCCTGGGCTGAGATCAAAGAGCTAAGAATCGGTATCGGCGTTGATGCCGACACTTTGAATCCCCAGGAACAGACCACCACCCTGATTCAAAATATGTGTGACTTGATTTACGACAATTTTTTCTTCCAGGACCCGGAAGGTAAGCTCCATCCCAGACTGGCAACCAAGTACGAGGTTTCTAAAGATGGTCTGACTTACACTATTTATCTGCGCAAGGACGCTAAATTCAGCGACGGGACTAACTTTGATGCCGACGCTGTCAAGCTGACTTGGGACCGCATCCTCGATCCCAAAATGAGAGTGCCTCTTCGATTTGCGGTGGGCATGGTAAAGGAATGCGTCAAGATTGACGATTACACCGTTCAACTCAAACTCAAATACGCCTTCGCTCCATTAGGTCCGACCCTTTCCTTAACACTGGTCTCGCCCATTAGCCCGGCAGCACTTAAGAAGTATGGTGAGGAGGTTCGTCAACACCCCGTGGGGGCAGGCCCATACATCCTCAAAGAGTGGGTCAAGGGCGACAGGATTGTTATGATCCGCAACGAAAATTATTGGGGCAAAAAGCCCACTGTAGCCAAGATAACCTGGAAAATCGTGCCCGAAGCAGCCACCCGGGAGGCCATGCTCAGGGCTGGCCAGATCGACGTCTGCTATAAGCCACTGCCCTCTAACGTGGCCAGCCTCAAGGCAGACTCGAGTATCACCGTTGAGATGCCCCTGGACACCAGGACCATCTTCATGGGGCTTAACTGCCAGAAAGGCGTGACTACCAACAAGCTGGTCCGCCAAGCATTTAACTACGCCGTGGACAAAAAGCTCATCGTCAAGAAAATCCTTTTTGGCACAGCCGTGCCTATGGATGGCCCGGTTTCACCAAAAGTTTTCGGCCACTTCAAGATGGACAAACAGTATAACTACAACCCTGAGAAGGCCAAGGATCTTCTCAAGAAGGCAAACTTTGACTTCAGCAAGGTTATCCATATGCGCACCCCCAATGGCCGTTATCTGTTCGACAAGCAGATCTCAGAGGCCATCCAGGCATATTTGCAGGCTATTGGGGTAAAGGTTGAGCTGAGGACCTATGACTGGCCGACTTATGTAGCCGGTCTCCTGAAACCTATTGACAAGTCCGAGCTTGAGGTTTTCCTCTTGGGCTGGGGTCCCCTAATACTGGATGCGGACATGGGCCTTTATGGTCAGTTCACCTGTGAAGTAAATCCACCCAAGGGACTTGGCGCAGCCTTTTATTGTAACGCCGAGTATGACAAAATCATGAAGGCCTCACGGGAGGAGCAGGACCAGAAGAAACGATTAGCCTTACTTAAACAGGCATCGGAATTCGTCTGGGAAGATTGTCCCTGGATGTGGCTCCATGTTGAGAAGTTCGTAATTGCCTACAAAAGTAAGATAAAGGGAATGGTAGTTACTCCGACTGAAAAGTTCTATCCTACCTATGTAACCGAAAAATAGCTGAATTAAATTCATAAAACAGCGCGTCCCGCTACAATGCCGTGGCGGGACCGCCTGTAATTTTTCAAAACAGAAATCCACATTCTCTGGACGTGGTCAGAAGTAATCAGGACTAAGTCATTTAACGAGATAACATATAGATAGCCTATGTTGCAGTATGTGATTAAACGTTTGTTTTCTATTATCCCGGTTCTGATCGGGATATCTTTATTACTCTTCCTTATGCTCCGGATGCTGCCAGGCGATCCGGCCCAGGTGTTGGCCGGGGAGATGGCCACCCCGGAGGAGGTAGAGATCATCCGGCACCAACTCGGGCTCGATCGGCCAATCTACACCCAATATGCCTTTTTCCTCAGCCGTCTGTCCCGGTTCGATCTGGGCCGATCGGCACGGACTCAAAACCCGGTCACCGAAGAAATCTGGGCACGGTTGCCAAACACGATGCTTCTGGCAATTGTGGCCATTACACTTGCCTGCCTCATTGGCATCCCTGCCGGTATTATTTCTGCTTTGCGGCCCTACTCACTTCTCGATTACACGATCACCGTAACGGCCCTTTTCGGCATCTCCATGCCCGTATTTTGGCTGGGCTTGATGTTAGTCATTGTGTTTGCAGTATGGCTTAACTGGCTCCCGGCCGGCGGAATTGGCACCTGGAAGCACGTAATCCTGCCATCCTTTACACTGGCATCTTTCGTTGTGGCCTTCATCGCACGCATGACACGGTCCACCATGCTGGAAGTCCTTTCTCAGGACTACACAACCACTGCCCGCTCAAAGGGGCTCAAGGAAAAGGTGGTTGTCGTTAAGCACGCCTTCAGGAATGCCTTGATCCCGATAATCACTGTAGTAGGACTTCAATTCGGGATGCTTCTGGGCGGCGCGGTTTTGACAGAAACGGTCTTCGCCTGGCCGGGCCTGGGACGACTTATCGTGGATTCTATCAGGGCCCGGGACTATCCCATGATCCAGGGGGCAATCCTCGTATTCGGGCTCCTGTACATTCTGGTCA
>JAUWMM010000303.1 GCA_030613145.1 Desulfobacterales bacterium
CATTTGCTGCGGGGAACAGGCCCCTTGGGACTAGCTGGCATCCGTCCTGTTCGTCATGGACGCATCATCCGACCGCTTATAGGCTTGACCAGGAAGGAGATATTGGCTTTTCTCAAACAGGGTGGCTTTGAGTACATGAAAGACCGTTCCAACCTCGATACAAAATACCTCCGGAACCGGATACGTCACAAACTGTTGCCTCACCTTAAGGAAGATTATAACCCGAATACGGTTTGTGCCCTGAACCGTCTTGCTTCCATTCTCAGGGATGAAGAGGATTTCTGGGACCGGAAGGTTCGGCGAACACTTCAGGGGCTTGTATTGGACCATACTTCAGATCGCCTATCTCTTAAGTCTCGCGGGCTTTCTAGTCTGCACCCGGCGCTGTTGCGTCGTCTGGTACGCCAAGCAGTCTTATCATTAAAAGGAGATCTGAGCCGCCTTGGCCATGTTCACGTCGAAGCAGTAGCCCGGCTTATCGCCGCGCCGTCACCTGAGGGGCGTCTGGATTTGCCGGAGGGGGTTAGGGTAGTTCGCGACCGGGAAGTGGTCAATTTTTTATTATACCCCCGTGAGGAAGATGCCTGGTTTGAATATCACATACCACGCATACAAACTACCTTTATCCATGAAATCGGTATCTTACTAAAACTTTCGGTATGCGATGGCAATGATGTCTCTCACCCCAAGAACTATCCTCAGACCACAGCGCTTTTTGACCTGGCTGCGGTCACTTTTCCGCTCATGGTTCGAAACCTCAGGCACGGAGACCGATTCATACCTTTGGGGATGGTCGGCTCACAGAAGGTAAAGACTTTTTTCATAAACCATAAGGTTCCCCGCTCAAATAGGCTGCGCTGCCCCATTCTGCTTAGTGGCGGGAAAATTATATGGGTGGGAGGATACCGCATAGATGATTCGGCCAAGATCACCGAAAAGACGAAAAAGGTCTTGAAAGCTGAACTCTTGCCAGCATGAGTAATAAAGATTGAAATCCTGAATTTTGTGTATTATGTTTGTAACTTTAGAGTCTAAAGTTCTCGGAAACAAGTCTTAAGGTCCCCCTTTTTTAAAGGGGGATTTAGGGGGATTTCAGGAAGTTGTCCAAAAATCCCCCCTAACCCCCCTTTACGAAAGGGGGGAATTAGCTGTTAATAATTTCAGGTAATTATGCGAACTTTAGACTGACCAGTTTGTATTAAGTTGCAAGATTTTCCCCTATAAACTCAGGGAGGTTATCCTTTCGTGAACCCTTTTTACAAAAATCTGGCCCTATGGCTGGTGATCAGCCTTATGATGATCCTACTATTTAACCTGTTTAACCAGTCGAGGGTCCGGGACAATGAAATCAGTTACACGGAATTCATGGCTCAAGTCGAAAATGGCGCCGTTATTGGGGTCGTAATTCAGGGTCAAGAAATCTCCGGTACCCAGGCGGATGGTAGGCGTTTCAAGACCTTTGCCCCTCAGGATGCAGACTTGATCAAGATTCTAAGAAATCGCGGAGTGACCATTAAAGCAAAACCTCCTGCTGAAGCCCCGTGGTATATGAATCTGCTGGTATCATGGTTTCCGATGATTCTGTTGATTGGCGTATGGATCTTCTTCATGCGTCAAATGCAAGCAGGCGGGGGCAAGGCCATGTCTTTCGGGAAAAGTAAAGCCCGGCTTCTATCTGAACAGTCTGCGAAGGTAACCTTTGAGGACGTTGCAGGCATTGATGAAGCCAAGGAAGAGTTAGGGGAAATCATTGATTTTTTGAAAGACCCTAAAAAATTTACCCGCTTGGGAGGAAGAATTCCAAAGGGGGTGCTTCTGATGGGCGCGCCTGGAACCGGCAAGACGCTTTTGGCACGGGCAATCGCCGGAGAAGCCAGTGTTCCCTTTTTCAGCATTAGCGGTTCGGATTTTGTCGAGATGTTTGTAGGCGTTGGCGCCTCCCGTGTCAGGGACCTGTTTGTTCAGGGTAAAAAGAATGCGCCCTGCATAATCTGTATTGATGAAATTGACGCTGTGGGCCGACACAGCGGAGCTGGTCTTGGAGGAGGGCACGATGAAAGAGAGCAGACCTTGAACCAGCTCCTGGTGGAGATGGATGGATTTGAATCTAACGAAGGAGTCATTCTGATATCCGCCACTAATCGACCTGATATTTTGGATCCTGCCCTTATGCGTCCCGGGCGTTTTGACCGCCAAGTCGTTGTGCCCATACCCGACATTAAGGGCCGGGAAGGAATCCTCAAGGTTCATAGCCGAAAGACACCCCTAGCCAACGATGTGGAGTTGTCGGTCCTTGCCAGGGGCACACCCGGATTCTCAGGGGCGGACCTTGAAAACATGGTTAATGAAGCCGCGCTTCTGGCAGCCCGTTTTAACAAAGATCGTCTGGAAATGGTTGACTTTGAGGAGGCCAAGGACAAGGTGCTCATGGGAACAGCCCGTAAGAGTATGATCATCAGCGACCACGAGAAAAGGAATACCGCTTATCATGAAGCGGGCCACACCTTGGTAGCCAGGATGATCCCGGGAACCGATCCGATACACAAAGTTACCATCATCCCCAGAGGACGCGCAATGGGGCTAACCCAACAACTCCCTATAGACGAAAAGCACACCTACCCGAAGCAATACCTTGTGAGCAACCTTGCTGTACTCATGGGTGGTCGGGCAGCCGAAGAGTTGGTCTTGGACGAAATGACCAGCGGGGCGGGTAACGACATTGAGCGAGCAACAGAGACCGCGCGCAAAATGGTCTGCCATTGGGGTATGAGCAAAAAATTGGGGCCCCTTTCCTTTGGCCAGAAGGACGAACAGATTTTCCTTGGAAGAGAGTTTGCTCAACATAAAGACTATAGTGAAGAAACGGCTATGCTTATCGATCAGGAAATCAGGGAGTTTGTCACCCAGGCTTATGAAAAGGCCAAAAAAATCCTTAGGGAAAACATGGACTCCCTTCACTCCCTGGCACAGGCCCTGCTCGATAGAGAGACCCTGGTGGAAAGGGAAATAGATGCCATCATCGCTGGTGATGTCCCCAAGACCGCAGAGCAAAGTGAAGAAGGGACAAAATCTGGCGCACACACCCAGAATGAGACCA
>JAUWMM010000036.1 GCA_030613145.1 Desulfobacterales bacterium
TTTTTTGCCACCACCAGGGTTCCAGAGGTGTCCTTATCAAGACGATGGACTATGCCTGGGCGAATACTGCCGCCAATCCCTTCAAGATCCGGACAGTAAGAGAGCAACGCATTCACAAGGGTCCTGCTATTGTGTCCGGCACCAGGATGAACCACAAACCCGGGAGCTTTGTTCAAAACGATCACATCCCGGTCTTCGTGTAGAATAGAAAGGGGAATCGCCTCCGGCCTACATTTGATGGGCTCTGGGGAAGGGATCTCAGATCGGACAACATCGCCGGGCTTGGTTAGATATCCGGGTTTCTTGATGAAACCATTGACTGTGATGTGACCGGTATGAATTAACCGGCTCGCGCGGGAGCGGGAAATGGTGGACAAGCGCGCAACAATGACCGTATCAAGCCGGTGACCAGCCTCTGATTCAGTCACGGTAAAACTAGGAACAGGCACGCCTCCTTACTGGGGCCCACCGCCCGTCAGGGCGGAGAGACTGCATTATTCCAGGTTGAATATAGCCTTTATATCGGACATGATGGCGTTTTCGTCGGTTTTCTTAGCAATGGAGAGTTCTGTGAGCAGAAGACTTTGTGCAGTGTCAAGCATTTTACGTTCACCAAAAGAGAGCTCTTTATCTACCTTCAACAGGTACAGGTCTCTGAGTACCTCCGCTACCTCATAGACTGATCCCGTCTTGATCTTATCCATGTACTCACGGTACCGACGGTTCCAGGTCTGATTGTCCGCCGGAATATCTCTTTTCTTCATGATAGCATAGACTTTTGCTACCTCCTCGTTATCGATGATATCCCGCACACCTACAGACTCTACGTTATTTACAGGTATCATGATGGTCATGTTGTTTTCGAGGATCTTCATGATATAATAATCTTGCTTTTGCCCTGAGATCTCTCGCGTCTCAATCGCCTCGATGCGCCCGACACCCTGGGCCGGATAAACTGCCAAGTCTCCAACTTTAAACATTTGGGAAAAACCGTTTTTTTAAGATTAAGAGATAGAAGTCGTTAAATTTGTACAATATTTTGTAACAATACCATTTTTTCGCCCAAGAATCAACTCAAAACCCATTTTTTCGTATTTGGCCCTTTAGTCCGACTTCCTTCCTGCTAAAAAGGTTCATCCCCTCTGTTAAGCCTTTCAACAGGATTGTCACCACGGCACCTTGTGCCATTGTGATTACTTCGTCCAAAACCGTCTCCTGTTGTGCGTCAAACTTGTTCAGCACGTATCGTTTCACATCTTGCTTGGTATCCGGACGGCCAATGCCAATACGAACGCGGGCAAATGTGCCGTTCCCAATGTCTTCTATTAGAGACTTCAGACCATTATGTCCTCCGTCCCCTCCTTTTCGCTTGATCTTTATTTTTCCAAACACAAGGTCTATGTCATCGTGAATCACCAAGAGGTCTTTTGTATCCACCTTGAAAAAATGGGCCAGGTTCCGAACTGCCGGCCCACTCATATTCATAAAGGTCAAGGGCTTGGCAAGGATCACAGAACGCCCGTCCACTCTCCCAAGACCATAAACGGCGCCAAACTTCCGTTTGTCCACCAATATGCGGTGCTTGTAGGCCAACCGATCAACGACCATAAACCCAATGTTGTGCCGGGTCAGGCGGTATTCCTCCCCGGGGTTCCCCAGGCCAACGATCAGGCGAAACCGATTCTTCGGCATTTAAACGCTACTTATCGGCCGTTTCTCCTCCAGCTTCGTCCTCCTCGGCCGGAGTCTCTTCAGCCTCTTCCAGTTCCTCTTCAGGAACCTCTTCTTCTTCCACAGTGGGCGGCACGACCGTGACCACGGTAAGGACGGTGTCAGCTAACACCCTCACCTTATCCCCCACCAGGTCAAGGTCTCCAACGTGAATGGAGTCCCCTATGTCGAGGTTTGTCACATCGACTTCGATCTTATCGGGCATGTCTGTAGGGATACAGGATATCTCAAGTTGATGGCGGACCACTTGCAAAAAGCCTCCGCTCTCAACGCCTTTTGACCTCCCAGTGACCTCGACCGGCACATTCACCACAATCTCTTCATTCAAAGATATTTCGTAAAAATCAATATGAAGATACTGCCCTGTCACAGGAGCAACCTGCATCTCTTTTACCACCACTGTAACGTCCTGGGTTCCGCCGTTGTCAATTTTAAGGTTTAAAATGACACGTTCAGTTCCGCTATCCTTGTAGATCTTATCCAGATCGACCGGGGAGATGGTAAGGGGCACGGAGTCTCTTTTTGGGCCGTAGAGCACGGCCGGGATAAGGCCTTTCCGTCTGAGTGCCCGAGCCGGGCTCTTGCCGAAGGTATTTCGTTGAGTGATTTTTAGATCAAATACTTCCAATGAGCTTCCTCCTTGATTTCGTTGTTAGATTAGTTTCCATCCATAAATGGCCCTTTTCCGCAATCGCCGACTTCGCCATAGTCGCCTGCTTGGCTACGACGGCTGAATCGGCGTCAAACTGCGGGATTGCTTGTGCGACGTACCTCGGTACGCCTCCGCGCAACCCCTTGTTCTCCTTGACCTTGCAGAAAATTGCTCATTTCTGAATTGGAAACTTACGCTTGTGCCCATTGAGTTTTTAAGATTCGTGGATGGGCACTAGCTTAAAAATTCCGCGGCTACACGAACAGTGAGCTGACCGAACTGCCGGTATGGCAGCGATGAATCGCCTCTGCCAAAAGCTTGGAGACGGACAATACGCGGATATTGTCGCTCTCCTGGGCCTTTTCACTCAGTGGGATCGTGTTGGTAACAACAACGGTTTTAATGTCTGAATCACCAATCCGCTGCACAGCAGGACCCGACAAGACAGCATGAGCACAGCAAGCATGAACCTCCAAAGCGCCACGATCCTTCAAGGCCCCGGCTGCTTGGCACAGGGTTCCTGCAGTGTCAACCATATCATCCAAGATGATAGCTATCTTTCCTTCAACATCGCCCACCACATTCATGGCCTCGGACTGGTTCGGCGCCGCACGCCTTTTATCGATGATGGCCAGCTGGGTATCAAGACGCTTTGCAAAGGCCCTAGCCCTTTCCACGCCCCCTGCATCCGGAGAAACAATGACCGTGTCATTGTTAAAACTCTCTTTGATATATTCCAAGAGAACGGGTGCTGCAAAGAGGTTGTCCACTGGAATATTGAAAAAACCCTGTATTTGGCCGGCATGGAGATCCATGGTAATTACGCGGTTGGCACCGGCTGCCGTAATGAGGTCAGCCACCAGTCTTGCGCTAATAGGTACTCGCGGTACCACCTTTTTGTCCTGTCGTGCATACCCGAAATAAGGAATGACTGCCGTAATCCTCTGCGCCGATGAGCGCTTGAAGGCATCGATCATCATCAGCAGTTCCATCAAATGGTCATTTACAGGGGCGCATGTGGACTGCAAGACAAAAACGTCCTTGCCTCGCACGTTTTCCTTGATTTCTACTCGAATTTCACCATCACTAAATGTTCTTACCTCGGCATCACCCAGCTTAGTACCGATGTGACGGCAAATATACTGGGCTAATTCGGGATTAGAGTTTCCAGTAAACACAACAAGGCTAAGCATTAGCTACCCCCACACATGAAAAACTTCTCAAAATATCATTATTGTGTCCAAACTCTGCGTCAGCCAAATATTGTCGACGCTGAGCGTTAAAATCCTTTCAGCTTTGAGCCTTGAGCTTTCAGCTTTGAAAGGCTTGGCCTTGAATCCGCCTCCGGCGAAAACGTTTTACAAAGGGAAACCTTTGAAAAACGGAAAATTTTTGCCAGGCAAGGAAGGAAAAAATTTAACCGGAGTAATACATTATATATTTCGAGGATAGCGCAAAGGTTGCACCTGACGGCTTGAAAAGAGGCACTGCGTGCAACATTCGAAGCCTGACGCCGCATCACGAAAAAAATAACAATTTTCCAAAGACCTCAAGGTATTGCCTAGAAATAATAGCGGCCGAATAGCATGTCAATTGTGGCTGGGGTGGGAGGATTCGAACCTCCGAATGCAGGAACCAAAATCCTGTGTCTTACCACTTGACGACACCCCAGCAAGCTTGTCAGGGAAGCAAAAATTCCACCAGAAATGTTTTCCACCTTCCTCGCTGTGTTATGCTGTGAGTCGCCTTTGTAGCCTGCTGCGCATCCTTGAAGAGGCCAAACACACTTGGCCCGCTCCCGGACATAAGAGCTATTTCGGCGCCGAGATCGAGCAGGGTCTCCTTGATGGTCTTTATCTCCGGAAACTTCCCAATTGTTACTTGCTCTAAATCATTAAAAAAAGAACTTTTAACGCTGGGAAAATCCTGATCAAACCTTTTTATTTTGAATTTTTTTTCCCGATTTGTCAATGTTAAATTCAAGTTCTCATAAACCCAAGCCGTAGGCACCTCAAATCTCGGACATACCAAGAGCACAGACAAGGGCGGCAGACCTTCATACACCTCCAAACGATTCCCAATCCCACGGGCAATTGCCACATGCCTAAACAAAAAAAAGGGGACATCGGCTCCAACCTTAACTGCCATTGCCAAAAGTTCCCCGTCCTTGAAAGGAAACCCATAGTACTGGTTAAGCCCCATCAGCACGGCAGCAGCATTGCTGCTGCCACCACCAAGGCCTGCAGCCACAGGTATCACCTTGTCAATGAAAATAGCCACGCCATCGTGGGTTGACAGGGCCTCAAAAAAAAGTGAAGCCGCTTGATATGCCAAATTGCTTCTGTCTTCCGGTACTCTGGGGTGAGAACAGTTGACGCTTATGGACGGTTGATCAAAGGCCAGTACGACGGTATCGAAAAGACCAATCCGAGAGAGGAGTGTTATAATATCATGATATCCATCCGGTCGTCTCCCAACCACCTTCAGAAAGAGATTAATCTTGGCGGGTGATGGAATTACCAGTGTTTTGTTATGGGGCATTTTGGATTTTGGATTTTGGATTTAGCCAAGTTCGCGCCTTCTATGAAAATCGCTAATCGTCCACGGTGCCGGGTCACGAAAACCGCTTATCGAGTTGCGGGTTACGCGCTATGGGTTATGGACTCTGCCTTTGGCGCAAGGTTGCGCATGGCGGCTTGAAAACATTATACTTCGTGTCCAATTTTAATTCCGCAATCCAAAATCCGCAATCCGCAATAATATAGCCAACCTATTTGGTTATGTTAAGAGCCAAGAAGCTTCTTCCTCTCTTAACCAGGAAAGAAGCAGTCTCGCCTTTTTTCACTTCATCAATCTGTGACTGATAGTCTTCAAGGGTCTTTATAGGCTTGTGATCTATCTCCAGGATAAGATCTCCAGCTTGGACATCGGCCTTGTCAGCCGGGCTATCCTGCTCCACACTTACAACCACAACGCCTTCTCTCTCTGAGATATTGAGTCGTCTGGCAAGCTCTTTTGTCAGGGGGGAAACCGTCATGCCCAGATCGGACTCTTCCATGGGCTTTTGCAGAGCAAGGCCTTCTTTGTCATCCGTGCGTTTTTCAATATTGACTTGAAAGGTATACTCCTTTCCACCCCTCACCACCTTAATGGTAATTTTTTTCCCTACCGGGACCTCTGCAACTTTTTGGGAAAGGTCTCGGCTGTCCTCAACATTATGGCCATCCACCTCAATGATAACATCCTTTGACTTGATGCCCGCTTTGTCAGCGGGGTCTCCTTCGAAAACTTCCCCTATCAGTGCACCCTTGCCATCTTTCACGCCATAATACTCCGCTAGGTCTGGAGTCAGGTTCTGGATGCTCACACCAAGCCAGCCTCGTGTAACTGTACCGGAGGCCTTTAGTTGCTTAATGATCCCGCGGGCCAGGTTGATCGGTATGGCAAAACCAATTCCAACATTTCCACCGCTTCTGGAAACAATGGCCGTATTGATACCTATCACCTCTCCTTTCATATTGATAAGCGGCCCGCCGCTGTTTCCGGGATTGATGGAGGCGTCGGTCTGGATAAAATCATCATAAGGCCCGGAGCCTATCACACGGCCCTTGGCACTCACAATTCCGGCCGTTACCGTGAGTTCCAGCCCGAAAGGGCTTCCGATAGCCACAACCCACTCACCCACTTTCATGGCATCAGAGTCGCCCCACTTTACGTCCTGAAAGTCTCGCCAGGATTTTACCTTGATCAAGGCAATGTCGGTCTTCGCGTCTCGCCCAACAATCTTGGCGTCATACTCCTTACCGTTCTTCAGCTTCACTTTGATCTTGTCGGCATTCTCAATAACGTGATTGTTGGTCACGATATAGCCCTCTTTATCAATAAAAAAGCCCGACCCAAGGCTTCGCTGTTTAAAATCGCGGTGTGGCCTATCTCCGAAGAATTTTTCAAAGAAATCGTGAAAAGGGTCTTGCTTCCCAAAAGGGTTTTGAAAATGTCTAAAGACCTGCCCGCCCCCTTTAATGATCTTTTCAGTGCTAATATTTACCACAGCCGGGCTCACCGCCATGGCTACATCCGAAAAACTGGCGGGTACCATGACAGTTGAAGACGGATTCGAAGCCGAGGTATCTTGGGTAATGTTGAAACCACCCGCCAAGAATATACCCACCAATATGGAGACCAGTACCACCGCAATAAATGGAAGGCGCCAGGTACTTGTCTTTTCCGGTTTGTTTGAATTCATCACTATTCCTCCTCAAATCTCTTGCAACTCAAAATCTCCAATCCAACAAAATTATGTTCTATTCTATTCCGTCTCTTTTACATAGAGCATCCTCAGGTCGTAGAGGATGTTCTTGAAAAGCTGTTCCTCATCAGGAGTCAGGTTTCCCCTTGTCTTTTCTTCCAGCATGCCTAGGATATCAATGGTATGTTTTGCCATAGGCAGATTCTTTTCTTTAGTACCACTTGAAGGATCTGGTATCTCACCAAAATGAAGGAGGGCTGAGGAGCTGAGAGAAAAGATAAAAGTGGAAAAATTGATTTCAGGAAGCAGGGTCTCCTCGACTGCTGGTGCTTCCTTTTCCTTTCCATTTTCCTCTTCGGTTTTCTGTGGTTCCTCAGTCCTGCTTTCACCTGTTTCCGGGGAAAATATTCGTTTGTCTTTTATAACAAACCCCTTTTCTTCCTCTACCATGGTTTCCTCCCTTATGTGATCGTTGCACATTTAATTTAGGAATTGCGAGTTTAGGGATTTAGGCGTTCAAGGTTATTCTATTTGTTCTAATGCCTAAATTCCTGAATCCCTCAATTCCCAAATTATACATTTATACATTTCAAGGTTTATTTGATGACAAAATGATTGCGAACCCAAAAAAAATATTATCCTAAAGCGTGTCTATATTTTACGTTCTGCACACAATATTGTCAAGATGTTGGATGTTTACACATTTATACCTTGCTGCCGACTTTCGCAACCCGAATATGGCAGTCATGGGAAAAATTTGCCTGAAAAAACAGGCATTTTACAACTAAAGGACAAAAAGTCGTATCTTTATTACAGCTCCAGGGGGGTTACTGATTTAACTAATGGAAGGGCTTGCAGCTCCTTCAGCACCTCGGGTGTCGCCGGCGTGTCTGTGACCAGCAGGATCACATTACGGAGATCATCCGTTTCCTGACCCACGTGCATACGGCCAATATTGATGTTGTGTTGCCCGAGCACAGTACCAATGCTGCCAATGGCACCTGGTTTGTCCAAGTTATGGATAAAAAGGAGGTGACCTTCGGGCACGACTTCCATTCTGAAGGCGTTGACCCGGACAATCCTTGGTTCGTGCTTGCCAAATATGGTGCCGGAAATTGTGTTAGACCCTTCTGGGCCCGTTGCCTGAATAGTAATGAGATTGGTGAAATCTTCGGTCTCCGCACTACGGGACTCGATGACTCTAATTCCCCTTTCCTTTGCAATCACAGGGGCATTGATGAAATTGACCTCATCTTTGAGAATTGGCGTGAGCAACCCCTTTAAGGCGGCCATGGTTACAGGAGCCATATCAAGGTCCAGAAAATCTCCCATATATTTTACGGTGACCTCCTTTATAGCCCCCTTAGCGAGCTGACTCTGGAGACACCCCATACGTTCAGCCAGGGTCAAATATGGCTGGAGTTTAACCAATAAATCTCCGGTCACTGATGGGACATTAACAGCATTAATGATCGTGCCGGTCTGGAGGTAATTGATGATCTGTTCGGCCACTGCCACTGTCACATTCGTCTGGGCCTCAGCCGTAGAGGCACCCAAATGGGGCGTGCAAATCACGCGATCTATCTCAAAGAGAGGGGAGGCTTCCGGAGGCTCAGTTTCAAACACATCCAGGGCAGCACCTGACACTTTTCCAGACCTGAGAGCATCGGCCAGGTCTTTTTCATTCACGATACCACCCCGGGCGCAGTTGACGACCATTACGCCCGGCTTCATCTGGTCAAAGGCTGTTTTGTCGATGAGGTTGAAAGTGTCTTTCAACTTGGGTACATGAATGGTGATATAGTCAGAACGCTTGTAGAGTTCTTCCAAAGAAACCAGCTCAAAGCCCGCTTGCTCCACAAGTTCCTTGTTTGCATAAGGATCGTGTACGATGACCTGCATCTTGAGTCCCCGGGCCCGATCGGCCACAATACTTCCGATGCGGCCGTAGCCGACAAGCCCCAGGATTTTATTAAAGACCTCTCTGCCCTGCAAACTCTTCTTTTCCCACCTGCCGGCCTTTAAAGATGCCGTACCCTGGGGGATATTCCGCGAAAGTGCGAGTAACATGGCAATCGTATGCTCTGCAGTGGTCACCACATTCCCACCCGGTGTGTTCATGACCGCAACGCCTTGTTTAGAGGCAGCCGGTATGTCCACATTATCGAGCCCTATACCGGCCCGTCCTACCACTTTTAGCCGGGTGGCCGCCTTGAGTAGGTCCGCGGTCACCTTCGTGGCACTTCTTATGACCAAAGCATCGTAATCTTTTATGATGGCCTTAAGCTCATCCGGCGTAAGGCCGACTTTCACGTCAACGTCAATACCCTCGGTTTCTTCGAACATCTTGATGCCGATGTCTGCCAGTTTGTCACTCACCAGGACCTTCAATTTCGCATCTCCTTTACGGGATTTTTAAGTATTTCAAATGCCCATTTTTACTTTCAAAACACCTGTCTTGTCAAGTTACTCTTGCCCGGGACATCCTCCAATTCTTTGTTTCCACTTCGCAACGCCACCAACTGACCAATAATTTATGACTTCGTCAATTAATCGCAGAATTTTCGGGGGAAGTGCTGACACAAAGAGATTTACATTTGGCTTCATTGATGCTATAGGCACAAAACTCAAAATCGGATTTCAAACTTCAATAAGACATTGAAATTTAGGTTAAAAACAATAACAGTTTAAGCTATCAGACTACTCAACGAATTCCTAGTGGGATGAGCTAATTTCGTTCGGGGAAGTTAATCTTTTAGGATCTTCTCCAATTTAGTTGGTTAAACTAAAGATTATAAACCAATAATATTTCTGTAATATCAATATGTTATTCCTTTAAAACAATGTTGCGCATATTTATATAACGCGCACTGCCCGGCTGCGGCGGCGCATATACGACGAGCTCTACCTATGGCCAATTCTAAGAGTACCACAGGTCCTGGCTATGGACTCATTGGCTTAGAGAGCTAAATATCACCAACTAAATTGGAGAAGAACCATCTTTTAAAATTCCCAAATCAGTTGAACCAATAGACCAATTGGGAGACATCATGTCAAGGAAGGTTCTTCTTCTCGTTTCTGTCCTAGTCTTATCTACTATTGCCTGATTTGTTCGCGAAAAAGAGGAGATACCATGAAAAAGAGCATCATGATTACGTTATGCATATTCCTAAGCTTATTCCTTGGCACGGCTTCTGCGGGTGAAGTGACCATGTTCGGGCCCAAGCAGTACGTACGAACAACAGGAGCACCAAACGTTTACACGGATACATTTTCTACACTCCCGGGCGAGGCCAAGCTCACCGTCAAGAATGGAAATTGGGATGGCAGTGAAAGAATAACCGATGCAATAAGTAG
>JAUWMM010000262.1 GCA_030613145.1 Desulfobacterales bacterium
CGACACCATCAATGATTGATGCATTCGTAAAAAGTCTCTACAACTTGTCATTTCGAGCAAGCCGACTTCGCCATAGTAGCCTCGGCTACGAGCCGACTTCGCCAAAGCACTGGCTGCGACGGCTGAACGGCTGAATCGGCGTCAATCAGCCGGAGGCTGACAAGACTGCGGGGTTGCTTGTGCGACGTACCTCGGTACCCCTCCGCGCAACCCCTTGTTTTCCTTGCCCTTGCGGAAAATTGCTCATTTCTGAATTGGAAACTTACGCTTGTGCCCATTGAGTTTTTACGATTCGTGGATGGACACTAGCTAGATGCTTGACACTTTGTAACTGGTTTTGTAAAGATACCAAGATAGATGGTCTCGTAAAAAGTCTTAATAACTTGTCATTTCGAGCAAGCCGACTTCGCCATAGTAGCCTCGGCTACGACGGCTGAAAGCGAGAAATCTTTCCGGTGTAGCATGCTGAAAACATTAGGTTTCTCCCTGCGGTCGACCTGCCCGCCATTGCCGGAAATGCCGGCACATAAGCTGAATGTTGTCCCAGGCGTTGGCAGGCGGGAATGACACATTAACCGAATCCGACTTTTTACAAGACCATCAAGATACGCGCCCCGCATTATACAGTTGTAAATTTTGAGTCGCACTCACTCGGAGTTTTTTAGGAATAAGAATTATCCTAATGGTGGTGATTATAGAAAGAAGTTTTGAGACCTTTGAAAAACGCGACATTTTTTTGTCAGGCAAGGAAGGTAAAAATTTTAACCGGAGGAATACATTATGTATTTCGAGGAATAAAATTTGAAGCCTGACGCCGCATCACGAAAAAATGACAGTTTTGCAAAGGTCTCGTTTTCTGTTGTGAGGTGTGACTCTTACATGTATAGCGGATGTGGGTGTTCAGGTCAATGACGATGCCTTTGGGGCTGCGACGTTGGTTGTTGGTAAGTTTGATGAAGCTTCCAAAGCAGGGAAAACAAAGAACCACACTTGGTATTGCTGGTGGTGCGGAGGCTGCAGCGGAGATAACAAAACTGTGCTCCCAGCGAGGAGGTTAATATGAATATGATTACGATAATTACGGGTATCATCCTTCTGGTATTCTTTCTGGCTTCGGCTATACGAATCCTCAATGAATATGAGCGCGGTGTTGTCTTCCGGTTGGGGCGGGTGATCGGAGCCAAAGGTCCCGGCTTGATCATCTTGATACCTGTTGTTGATAAGATGGTGAAGGTGAGCTTGCGTCTGATCGCCATGGATGTTGACCCACAGGATGTCATTACGCGGGACAACGTATCTGTGAAGGTAAATGCTGTTATCTATTTTAGGGTCATGGACCCGGTGAAGGGGATCATTGAGGTGGAGAACTATATGTATGCAACATCTCAGCTTGCACAGACAACCCTTCGGAGTGTGTGTGGCCAGGCCGAATTGGACGAACTTCTTTCTGAACGGGACCAGATCAACAGCCAGCTCCAGGAGATCCTGGATACTCATACTGATCCATGGGGTATCAAGGTCTCCACAGTGGAGGTCAAGCACATCGATCTCCCACAGGAGATGCAGAGATCCATGGCTAAGCAGGCCGAGGCCGAACGCGAGCGACGTTCCAAGGTGATCAATGCAGAAGGAGAATTTCAGGCGGCTACAAAATTGGCCGAGGCGGCGACTATTATCGGTGAGCACCCCATGGCCTTACAACTGCGTTATCTCCAAACGTTGCGCGAGATCTCGGCTGAGAACAATTCATCAATCGTGTTTCCGATTCCGATAGATCTTTTCAAACCGTTTCTTTCTTTGGTTGAGAAGATTAAAAGCTGAAACAGCTTCCAGAAAAACAGAAAAGGAGAAACAGGACATGGGAAAGAAAGAGAAAAAAGAGAAGAAAGAAAAGCCCTTGGATCGCATGACAGCCAAAGAACTGCGGGAGACAGCTTTAAATATTCCGGAGATATCCGGGGTGCACGGTATGAACAAGGCCGAACTGCTGGCTGCGATTAAGAAGGCTAGGGGCATTGTGGTAGTCAAGAGCGAGAAATCCGACGTTTCAATACGTGAGATAAAGAAAAAGATTCAGGGCCTTAAAGCCCAAAAAGCCGAGGCTTATGAAAACAAGGACGAGGCAAGAGCAAGGATATTGAGACAACGCGTAAGCCGCCTAAAGAAAAAAACAAGGAGAGCCGCATAAGGCTGCCGAAATGATCACCCCTGATAAAATAGCATTTGACATAGATGGGGTGTTTGCCAACACCATGGCTTTATTCTTGGAAATTGGGCGCAAGGACTATGGTATCAACCATATTCGATACGAGGACATCACTGAGTATTTTCTGGAAGATTGCCTAGACATAGATTCCGAGATCATACGGGTCATCATAAATCGCATACTGGAAGGAGACTTTGAGCCGGAGCTCAAACCTATTGACGGGGCCGTAGAAGTACTTTCTGAAATTGCGGAAGCACACCCGCTCCTTTTTGTTACAGCGCGTCCCGAGCTTCCAACCATCAAGGAATGGATACACAAAGTGCTTCCGTTGAGACCGTCGGCGATTGAAGTAATTGCCACTGGATCGTTTGAAGCAAAGGGCGATGTGCTTAATGAACGCGGGATCCGATATTTCGTAGAGGACTGCCTTGAGGTCTGTCATATGTTGAGTGAGCGTGCAATCACTCCCATCCTGTTTAGCCAACCCTGGAATCGCTCTTCCCATCATCCTTTCAGGGGGGTCAGCAGTTGGGCAGAGATTAGGGTCCTTATTAACCGCCATTGCACTTAGAGTTTGCCCAACAACCACTTACCATTTTGGCATCTCAGTTTCAGGCCATCTTTGACCGATACTCATTCTAAAATCCACGAAATAACAAGCTATTTCTGTTGATTTGCTCAATCGGATCGGCCAAATATAACCCAAATCTGATCGCCAATAGTGCAAAGATTGTGTCTTGCGGCTTGAAAAGAGGCACTTCGTGTCTGCCAGGTTATTTTTCGCAAGTCTTTGGTTTTTGCCATTTTTTCTTTGATTAATCGAAAAACTGTGGTATTTATTACCTTTTTTATGGTTGGACGGCACTGAACAAAACCAAGGGGCTGGTTGCCTATAGACTTTGGGCTTAGATTGCCATGAGAGGATGGATAGAAAGCTTTATCGAAACCCTGTCGGCCGAAAAGGGATTTTCGCTAAACACCTGCCGGGCCTACCGAAACGACCTTGAGCAGTTCTTGGCCTATCTTCGAGATTCCGAGATTGGACTGCTTAGGCGAGGGGAAAAGGTAGACGTTCGCAATGTGGATGACATAGTAATCCGTTCCTATATGGGTTTTCTATACAAGAAGAACCAAAAGAGCACCATTGCCAGAAAACTATCAGCCCTTAGGTCCTTTTTCCGATTTCTGGTTAAAAGGGGGGCAATAAGAACTAACCCGGCAGACAAAGTATTGACCCCCAAGCGGGGAAGACCCTTGCCTAACTATCTGCCAGTGGATGATATGTTTCGTCTGTTGGACGGGGTGAAAGGGGAGTCGGTCCTTGCTTTGCGGAATCGGGCCATTTTGGAGACCCTCTATTCCACAGGCGTTAGAGTGGCCGAATTGGCAGGCATGGATATTGGGGATGTGGATTTCGATAGTGGTTTTGTGAGGGTCATCGGAAAGGGAAACAATGAGCGCTTGGCCCCTGTGGGTAAAAAGGCTCTTGGTCG
>JAUWMM010000271.1 GCA_030613145.1 Desulfobacterales bacterium
GATCGACAAGATTGCCCGCAAAGGGGACAACCCATCCATTACCCGCGATGTTTCAGGTGAAGGGGTGCAGCAGGCACTTCTTAAGATCATTGAGGGGACGACTGCCAGCGTACCGCCCAAGGGAGGGCGGAAGCATCCTCAGCAAGATTTTCTCAAGGTTGACACCTCCAACATTCTGTTCATATGTGGCGGTACCTTTAACGGTTTAGAAGAGATCATACAGCAAAGACTGGGTGGCAAGGTCATGGGTTTTGGGGCTGATATCCAAAGTCGAAAGGAGCGAAACATCGGTGAGATACTCCAGATGGTTCTACCTGAAGACCTTATAAGATTTGGCCTGATTCCAGAGTTTATGGGGCGACTTCCGGTGATCGCCACGCTGGGCGAACTAAATGAGGTTGCCCTGGTCAGGATACTAACAGAACCCAAGAATGCTCTGGTGAAGCAATTTCAGAAGCTCTTTGAATTTGAGAATGTAGCCCTCCGCTTTACAGATAGCGCCTTGAAGGCTGTAGCCGGGAAATCCATGGAGCGTAAATCCGGGGCACGAGGTCTTAGGGCCATTATGGAAGCGGCCATGCTTGACATCATGTATGAGATCCCTTCCATGAACGAGGTCAAGGAGTGCGTCATCAACGAGGAAGTTATTTTGAATAATGAGGAGCCGATTTTGCTCTTCGAACAATCCAAGGAAATGGTTTCGTCTCAATAGTCGGGTCTTTATTAGGTCATAACAATGTTTAATATAACGAAAATGAAGAAAACAATGAATGATTCAGAACAAAAACTTCACCTTCCACTTCTTCCACTCAGGGATGTTGTGGTCTTTCCTCATATGGTGGTCCCCCTTTTCGTAGGACGCTCCAAGTCGGTTAATGCCTTGTCTAACGCCATGAACTTGGACAAGAGGATTCTGCTGGCCACCCAGAAGAATGCCAGAACAGACTCGCCCGGTGAAAAGGACATATATAGTATTGGGACGATTGGGACGGTGCTTCAACTGCTTCGGCTGCCGGACGGTACGGTTAAGGCGCTGGTCGAAGGCAAAAAACGGGCTCACATAACGCGTTTTGCCGACAAAGAAAAATACAATCTGGTTGAGATTGAGCCAATTGTCGAACCTGAAATAGCAGAGTCTGAAAGTGAAGCAATCAGCCGAACGGTTCTGGAAATGTTTGAAGAATATGCCAAGATTAACAAGAACATTTCAAAGGATCTCACAAGTAACATTTTGGCTATAAGTAACGTGTCTCAGCTGGCCGACACTGTTGCGGCCCACTTCAATTTCAAGATCCAGGACAAGCAGCGTTTGTTAGAAGCAGTCCCTCCGATGGAGCGCATGAACCTTCTTTTCAGTTTAATGCAGGCCGAAATTGAAATCTACAAGGCGGAGCAGAGAATCAAAGAGCGGGTAAAGAAGCAGATGGGAAAGACGCAGAGGGACTATTATCTTAACGAACAGATGCGTGCCATCCAGAAGGAGATGGGGGCCAAAGACGACTACAAGAGCGAGCTGGACGAACTCCAGAGCCGTATCAAACGCAAACGAATGTCTAAGGAAGCGGCCGCAAAAGTAAGGCAAGAATTCAAGAAACTTAAACTCATGGCCCCCATGTCGGCAGAGGGGACTGTGGTTCGAAATTACATAGAATGGCTGATTAGTCTGCCCTGGTTTGATCGAAGCAAGCTCCATACGGATATTGCTAAGGCGGAGGCTATCCTGGAGGAAGACCATTATGGGCTGGAAAAACCTAAAGAGCGTATCTTAGAGTATCTGGCTGTGCAAAAGCTGGTCAAGAAGATACGAGGCCCGATTCTGTGTCTTGTGGGTCCGCCCGGGGTAGGGAAAACCTCTTTGGCCAAGTCTGTGGCGCGGTCCACGGGGCGAGCATTTGTCCGGCTTTCCTTGGGTGGTGTCAGGGATGAGGCCGAGATCCGAGGGCATCGACGTACCTATATTGGGGCGATGCCCGGCAAGATCATCCAATCCCTTAAAAAGGCCAAAGTTAATAATCCTGTTTTTTGCCTGGACGAAGTGGACAAGATGAGTGTTGATTTTCGGGGAGACCCCTCATCGGCCCTGCTCGAAGTCCTTGATCCCGAACAAAACTTTGCGTTTAATGATCACTACATGGATGTGGATTATGATCTTTCGGATATTCTCTTCATCACCACCGCCAACAACCTGCACGGGATTCCTCTTCCGCTTCAGGACCGCATGGAGATTATTCGATTACCCGGATACACTGAGCATGAGAAACTTCAGATTGCTAATGGTTTTTTGGTTCCCAAACAGACCGAAACGAACGGATTATCAATAGACAACATTCGGTTTACCAAGAATGCTGTCCAGGCTATCATCCGTCGTTATACACGCGAGGCGGGCGTACGGAATCTTGAGCGCGAAATTGCGTCTGTCTGCCGGAAGGTGGCCCGCGAGATAACAAAAGAGGATGGGAAGCAGTCTGCCAAGATAACAGGCCAGTCCATACAAAAGTACCTGGGTGTGCCACGGTTCCGGTACGGACAGGTTGAAGAAAAGGACGAAATCGGCCTGGCCACAGGTTTGGCCTGGACGCAAGTGGGTGGAGAACTGCTGGCCATTGAAACGGTCATCATGCCCGGCGGGGGAAAGCTTACAGTAACAGGAAAGCTGGGGGAGGTTATGCAGGAATCTGCCCGGGCCGCCTTGAGTTATGTTCGGTCCAGGGCACACAGACTCGGTCTAAAGAAGCATTTTTATAAAAGGGTTGATATCCATGTTCACGTCCCCGAAGGGGCCACGCCTAAGGATGGGCCGTCGGCAGGTATAACCATGGCAACGTCAATTGTATCTGCGCTGATCAAGAGGACGGTTCGCCGTGATCTGGCCATGACCGGAGAGATTACCCTTCGGGGCCGTATTTTGCCCATTGGAGGGCTAAAAGAGAAAATCATAGCGGCCCACAGAGGAGGGATATCTCAGGTTATTATTCCTGATGAAAACAGTAAGGATTTAAAAGAAATTCCCGCAAAGATTCTGAAACAGGTCGAAGTGATTACAGCAAGCCACATGGATGATGTTTTATCCCGTGCTATCATTTTACTGCCTGGCGAGACACTTTATAAAGAAGAAGACGATGAGATTATTCCTGCGGGATTGATTCCAAAGAAGGAAGAAGCAGTAAGACCCTTTCAGGTAAACTAAGGGCTCGCGCAAGAATAACTTGGCAGAATTGGCGCTCAGATTTGGGTTAGATTTGGTCGATCCGATTGAGCGAAACCGCCCCGGAGGAATATGCTTCGCATTCCACAGGGCAAGCAGGAATAGCAGGCTATTTCGAGGGTTTTGCGAATGAGTATCGGCCAAAGATAGCCTGAAGTCATAGATCCGCCGTCTTTCTGGCGGGCTGGGATGCCAAAATGGTAAGTAATTTTTTGGCGAGCCCTTAGACCGGACAAATTGATGAGCAAGAAAAAAAGAGCTATTGTCCTTTCCAGTGGCGGGATCGATTCCACTACGGCCATGGCCATCGCCAGGCTTG
>JAUWMM010000234.1 GCA_030613145.1 Desulfobacterales bacterium
GCAAAAAAGAGACTACGGTGGGAGCCTATGGTTCAGTTGCGCGAGGGGTTGGAGAAAACCATCGAATATTTCAAGCAGGTTCTATAAAGTTTCAGAAAAAGATTTTGGCTGCGTTATCGGTCGAAATCCTCGACAACGTACTTCCAGTACGCCTTACTCGCATTTCTCCCTCTGGCCTTGCCAAAATCCTTTTCTTAAACTCTATATGATGTAGAAGGTGGGTTACGTGTAAATGATGCTGTAAGGCAGGGGGGACATATTCAACACACCCGGCTTGGGCATAATGCTTTGGTTGATAACAGTCATCCAGAAATACTCAGAGTTCAATTCTCTCAACTTGCCGTCCTCGGGGAATCTGGCATGGCTGGTACGCTCATAGGTAGCCTGAAAGATCACGATGCCGCCGCCGTCTTCTTTTGCAACGAGGTAATTTTTCTTGATGGTGACAACCTTCAGGTTGTGAGTCTCGGCAATATTTTGTATGTCGGCGTCTGTCAGTTTCATTAATATGTATTTTGAAACACCCCTTTCCGAAATACGGTAGATGGCCCTGGATTCACTGCTCCCCACATACATTGTGGATATACAGGGGATCCGTTTAAGGTATTGGGCCGCCACCATGGCCGCTGTCCGGCGACCGCCCGATGTTAAAGGGAATCCATAATATTCGAAAAACTTTTTCTGGACCTCCTCGGCATAAGCGTCTCCCTTTTCATACAGCTCCTTAGATATATACCGCAAATCGTTAGCCATGTCTTCTGCGGCATCAGCAATGGGCCAATCTATTCGAACATGAAAGTGAGAGAGGCTGTATCGATTTCTAGCCTTGATTGCGGGATCCCGTTGAATAAGAAGGCCGTAATCAACGGGTAGCAAGCCTTTAAGGAAGTCTGAGAAATGGGAAGATTCAAAGAGCTTTATGTTTCTAAAATATTTTTTTGAAAACCGGACTGATCCAGAACGCATCAAAGTTTCTTTGGTTACCTTATTGTCATCAAAGAATCGTATGTATTTCTTGTGAATGCTGTGAACCGAGTCCTCCACAAAGATTACAAGAAATCGGTTGTGAGATTCGTACTCCACATCAGGAATACGTGCCCTTGGTTTTAGCTCCCGTTTCTCTACAAAGGGGTATTGAAGTTGCTTATCAACAAAGTTATGATAAGATCCCACCAACCCATACTCTACAAGATATTCGTCCAGTTCGTCCCTGAGGGCTTCATAGATCGAACGTCGTAGCCTGTCTTGGCGGCTCAACTCTTCGCGATAGTTCCAGTAACTCACAGCTCCCCCCTCAACAATTACAGGCGATCTGTCAAGATAGTTTTTTTATACTGGAATCGCGCCGTAAAGTCAATATCTTATGGAAAGTTTTGTGAGAAAAGTGAAGCCTCCCTGTGCTCCCGCACAGGGCATCCTGACTGTGTCCCAGGATGGCGGAACTCGCCGAAGCAAAAACCCGCCTTCGCCGAGGCTATGGCGGGTCACCACGCCATTTCAGCCGTCGTAGCCATGTGGCTACTATGGCGAAGTCGGCTCATCCCCGTACTTCCGCACGGGGCATTCTGGCGAAGGTGAGTAGACGGCTTATCTTACGGTTTGATAATTCTGCTATTGACGCGGTTCAAATGGTCGATCCATTCATAGATGCGTCCACGCCAGATATAAGCAGGAATCACAAAGGCAAGCGAAATGGCAATCAGTAAGGCTAATGTAACGTGGTCTTTCTGAAAAACTTGTGCGCCTTGCAGGCTTAACATGAAAGTCCCAGGCATCCGGCCAATACCAGCCATGAGTATGAAGACCTTTACCGAGAGACTGGTCAAGCCAAGAAATATGCAAAGGTAGTCCTTTGGAAATCCCGGAAAAACAAAGAATACAAAGAATAAGATAGCCCCTTGACGTCTAGCCAGAGCGTCAAACCTTTGGAGGTAATTGTCCGGAATCCATTTTGCTACATAGCGTCTCCCCAGTATACGGCCTAGAGTAAAATTAAAAGCCGAACCTGCCGTCAGGCCAATAGTAGAATAGACAAAGCCCGGTAAAGTTCCAAAGAGATAGCCCCCTGCAAACCCGCTGGCTTCTCCAGGAATAGGGGCAAACACAACCTGCAATACTTGAGCCCCAACAAAGGCAACAGGTGCACCAATAGGCCCCCAAGCCCTTAGGAATGCCTCGACCTGTTCCTGGTTACTAACAAGGGTAAACCATGTTACGATCCTTTCATACATGATCGTCCGGTTCAGGAATACAACCAGGCATACTAATCCTGTGGCTACAAGAAGCAACAGAGCTAATGTGATCTTAGTGTGGCGGGTCATAACGAAGGGATTCTGGGAGACCATTCTGTGAAATGGTCAGCTCTAAGCGATAGCGCGATTTGAGATTATAATTGAAGGGAAGACCATATCTGAGGTTCTTTCCATAGAACAGATTCCAGTGAGTGTTTAGTTGAAGCATGGGCCAAGCAATGCGGTTTCCTTCTAACACGTGAACAAAGGCTCCGCCTGCATCGCTTAAGCGTGAAAAAAGGGACTCTTCATCAAATCCTAATTTTATTGCGATCTCGGCACTGTCGCCACCTGAGGTGATAGTATAGGCACCGTTCTCTTGGGCCCGCATGATTGCTTCCAATATGGAGCGTTCCGGCCCTTCAAATCCGGGCTCTTCAGCCTTTCCGACAGGCCCCTTCTTGTATATGGTCTTGGCCTTTAAAAGGCGCGACACAAACCGTTTGGTGGTCTTTTCTCCAATGCTCCAGAGGTTGAGTTTGTCCTTTTTTGGATGGTTATGGATTTCCGCAGGGGTCATATTGAGTATATTCGATTCATACAGGACTAGAAAATCAACAGGAGGTATGAGTTTTTTTCGCCCCAAGGGCCGACTGTAAAGGTCTTGAAAAAACTTGACAAGGCCCTTTGTGACGTTTTTTTCTAAAAATTTATTTGTGGCCTCGCCGAAGTCGTATCGCTTATCCGGCCTGCTCTCCTTGCTCAGGAGAGCGATGATCCCAGGGATTCCTGCCAGCAATACGTATGGGACTTTGTCAGATAGGACGGAGTTCTTGATGAGGCCAACATAATCGCCTACCTTAACACCGCCGAATATCGGTACGAAGGGGTATTCGATTATATGGATGACCTGCTTGTTTTCCATCATTTCGGCCTCAGTTTGTCGCCCTACAAGATTTATGACGTTTGTAAACCCGATCATGGAAGCATGCTTGCGGTGGGACGTGTTAAAGGCATCGTTTACATAGAAGTCGATCAGGGGTTCTAAGATGGATACAAGCCGGGCCCCCCTGTTAACTTCGTGAGGCCTGAGCCCGGGTTTGTCCCGAATAAAGACCTCGTCCATCAAGAAGCGGACATTGTTAAGGATCAGTATGTCCTCGTCCTTTAGCGAACGAATTTTTCTGGTAATCGCGTTTTCATCAGTCAGGTTACCCAGATATTTGACCGTCTTTTTCGGCTGCCACGGACGGTTGATGAGCTTCCTGATTATCCTGGCATGCTGGTCAAGCCCAATGAAATCGTGTTTGCCTGCACGCCCCTGGTGACCGATCACGACCACGCGTGCTCCATAACCTGAGAGTTCTTCTAAAGTGGGGATAGAGCGTCGAATTCTTTCAACTCCCGCGATGCTGCCGTTGCTGTCAACCGGAGCGTCAATCCCCGAGCGCACAAGCACAGTCTTGCCACCAAAAGCCTTGCGACCGAAAACCTGCTTGTACTTAGTGTAATACTGACTGGGAGTGACCTCTCTATGGGAATCTCCAGGCGATTGGTCATTCCGTATGCAGCGGTAAATAATATCATCAATAGTCAGAAAATTAAGGTAAGCGTTGACATTGTCAGAGGGGGGCAAACTTTTGTCTGATAGGAGATCTTTTTCAGGATTGGTATAATTCCTTATGATATCCTCGATGGCCATGCTAAGGCCTCCTTTCAATAACGAACCACAAAAATTCGACTTTTTAATGCCTGAATGTTACATTTCGTTCGTGCACTATTTAGTTTCCATCCATAAATGGCCCTTTCCCGCAATCGCCGACTTCGCCATAGTAGCCTTCTTGGCTACGAGCCGACTTCGCCAAAGCACTGGCTGCGACGGCTGAACGGCTGAATCGGCGTCAATCAGCCGGAGGCTGACAAGACTGCGGGGTTGCTTGTGCGACGTAC
>JAUWMM010000047.1 GCA_030613145.1 Desulfobacterales bacterium
GCTACCTCCATAGCGTCCACGGGTCCGGTGGCCAACAGGCCCATCTCCCGGCCACCAAGCATAAAAACAATTGCTATAAGTTTTTCCTTGTTCGCTAAGGGCTTAACCTCAGCCACCTCATCAATCGCAAACAAGGGCAGAGTCCCGCCTCGGTACTGGATCACCTTCCTGCCGCCAACCAACTCAATGTCTGTCTTTTTGATCTTTTCAATACGCGAGACCAGTGCCAATGAAACTGCAAACTGTTCATCTACGGCATTCCTAAACACCAGCAAAGCCTGCACGTCTCCCCTACTTTTGGCAACCTCGCTCGCTTCTTGGGCCACCTGAGTTGCCCTGTCGGTCCCTTCCATGGAAGTGAGTTCTGCCATCCGGGCAATGCCGGGCACATCCAGTATAAGGGCCACTCGGCCGTCACCCATGACGGTTGCCCCGGCATACCCCTTACAGTCCTTGAGATGCCGGCCCAATGGCTTGACAACGATCTCCTCAGAGTCCCGTAATGTGTCAACCACCAACCCGTACTTGAATGTCCCGGCAGAAACCACTACAATATTAACAGCGCTCCGGGCATGGTAGCGACGGTCCTTGGGCTCGCGGATTGCGGATTGCGGATTGCTGGTTGCCGGCCCGCCATCGTTCTCGCTCATGCGAGGCGGGCGGGCGGATTGCTGGTTGCTGGTTGCTGGTTGTTCGTTGCTGGTTATCGTAGTTCCTGCGCTCTGCTCTTTGCCCTCTGCTCTTTGCTCAAATAAAGGGCTTACCATCGCTCTTCTGTCCACTAAACTTTCTCGCCGATCCGGCTTTTGCTCGCCATCTGCCGGATCTATGTATGTCCGGTCCATCCCCAATACATCGGCCAAACATATCAGGGGAAGGAGTCGCCCCCTCAGCCTTACAACCTCCGCATCCCCTACCCTCTCTATCCTGTCTTTAACCTGAGAGGCCGGAATCCTCAAAAGCTCATCGAGGTTTACCTGCGGAATCGCATAGCGCTCTCCATTAGCAGCAATTATCTGACTTGGGATAATGGCCAACGTCAGGGGAAGCTTGATCCGAATCGCTGTCCCGCTGCCGGGCTCAGAAGCTATGTCTACCACACCCCCAAGTTTGTCCAGGTTCGATTTCACTACATCCAAACCAACACCACGGCCGGAAACATCAGTCACCTTCTCAGCCGTGGAAAAACCAGGAAGAAAAATCAGGCCCACCTTCTCCTTGTCCGACATGGTCCTGGCCTTCTCTTCGGTTATATGCCCTTTTTGCACACACGCTGCCGCCAGAATATTCCCGTCCAAACCCTTGCCGTCATCCGTGATCTCGATGTTTACCTGGCCCGCTTCATGATACGCCTTAAGCATAATCCGGCCGACCGGATCCTTACCCTGCTTACGCCGGATATCCGGAGCCTCTATACCGTGGTCTACTGAGTTTCTGACAAGATGGGTCAAAGGGTCACTTAGCCCCTCAATGATCGTCTTGTCCAACTCCACATCTCCACCCTCTATCGTCAGCCCCACTTCCTTTCCCAGGCTCCTGGCCAGATCACGCACTACACGCGGAAATTTATTGAAAATGTTGCCTATAGGCTGCATGCGGGTCAGCATGATCGCCTCTTGCAACTCAGAGGTCACCATGCCTATTCTCTGCCCAACTAGCTCCAATGCATGATGATCACCAGAACTGATAGTCTGTAATAACTGGTTGCGACCCAAAACCAGCTCGCCCGCCAGCGTCATCAACGAATCAAGAAGATTTACATGAACTCGCAAGCTCACCTCAGCCAGCATAACCGATGGCGATATCTCAGGCCTAGGCTCAGACTTTGCTTCAGGCTCCTCGTTCTCCCCGGTGGTTCCCGGGTGTGTCTGGATCTTAACAACTTCAGGCTTGGTTTCAGGCTTACCGGTGGCGGAGTTCTTTATTATCATATCCTGGGACACCGGATGGATGTATTGTTCTTCAACCTCAAACAGGGCAGTGATAACATCGTGGTCGATGATGGTAGCAAAAAGGACAAGGAATGGTAGCCTGGTAAATGGAACATTATCCTCAAGGGATCCCACTGCTGGGATATCGATCTTGCATTCGAGGATAATGCCGCTTTTTTGCATTGCTGTCAGAACTTCGAGCGGGGTTTTGCCTTTATTCTGAACATCATGAATAAGATCGTACTCAACTAGATAGATAAACTTATCACCCTTGATCGCCTGAGAGATATCGAATTCGGGTATGGTAAAAACAACCTTTCCATCAGGGAGGCGTATATCCACCATTGTGGATACGCTTTCTTTTTCCTTTTCAGACAAGGAGGCGGTCGTGATATTAGCTAGTGCCAGAGAATGCTCCGATATATCCATCTCATTACAGTGATCGACGTTGTTGATAAGTTCTTGCAACTTATCAAAGGCTAAGAGAACGATGTTTATTATGTCTGTGTTCGGAATCATCTCACGGCTGCGGACTAGGCCCAACAAGTTTTCAATCTTGTGAGCCAGCTTCTTGATGTTGTCGAGGCCCAAAAACCCGGCTGCCCCTTTGATGGAATGGGCGGCCCGAAATACCTTGTTGACCAGGTCTACATCGATATTCTCACCAGCCTGTTCAATGGCCAATAGATCATTTTCTATATCGGCCAAGTGTTCCAGCGATTCCTGAACGTACAGCTGTAGAATTTCGTCATTATCGATGGTCATGGTTTTACCCCTCAACCATCATCACTTTAAAATGCTGATCAAGTCGCATGGTCTTAAAAAGGCCGTAGATGTTTTTAGAGACATTGATCACTATAAATTTCCCGTCGGACTTGCTCACAGAGTTATGCGTGGCAATAAGAACACCTATGCCGACTGAGTCGACCATCTCTACCCCTTCGAGATCTATGACCAGTTCTTTGGGGCCCTCTTTTGCCAGTGGTCTCAGCTCATTTTTAAACTCCTCGGCCATGGCGGCCACTACATCCTGCCCTGGTTTCACAATGGTCTGATCCCCATCTTTTGTAATTTCACTCATAACAACCTCCCATGTTCACGAATCGTTTAGGCGCTTAACAAGTTAAATAACTGATCCAATCCTATGGCCTTGAAAACGCCGCAGACGTCTTCCGAGGCATTAATCACAATCAATTTGCTGCCCGAGTCGTTCGCGCAGGTACGGGCAGAGAGCAGGACGCCTATGCCGGCGGAGTCGACCATCTCAACGCCTGCCAGATCTATGACAACTACACTCGGGCATTCTTTCATCAGGGGTTCAATCTCGTGCCTAAATTCTTCAGCCATAGAGGCCACGATATCCTGTCCCGGTTTGATAACGACAATATCTCCTTGTTTTCTAACTCGATTCGCGCAAACCTTCCTGTCACCAATCTCTTTTCTTAAAAACAATCTGCTCCCCTTGGTATTGTACTCAATATCCGTACAATACTTCCTCATGATGGCCAACCCTCGACCTGAATCCGATGTGAATGTCTTCAACTCTTTTCCCATGTATGCCGCCCAGTCAAATCCGCACCCCCCATCATTAATTTCGACAAATACGGCATTATCTTTCAATCGCATGCCGCACTTAATTATCTTGTTGGGATCACCGCAACATCCGTGATTGACTGCATTTAAGAGGCCTTCACGCACAGCAAGACGGATGCAAAATACCTCTGCCTCAATCCCCATCCTGGCAAGAAACTTCATGGCCTCTTCATCTACGCGATCGATATTCTCGACTGTGGAAGAAAAAGACATATCGAGATCAATTAGACCACGAGAAACTTCGAACATACAACGCCCCCTTTCTGTTACTGAACTTAGCTCGCTTCGCTCACATTACACCTCAACCCCGAGAACCACGATATCGTCTTCGGGCTTGCATGTTTTATCTATCATCAGGCAGGCTAATTCTAGAGCCAATCCCTGTGTGGGGGTATCCTTTATATTGGAGCATGCCTCCAGCACTTCAGGTAGGCATTCGGACCATACCTTTTTCAGCGCAGGCTTTTCTATTAGTCCGTCCGAATAGAGAAAAAACCGGTCGCCAGGACTCACCTTGATGTCCTGCTGCCCATAATAGACCTCCTTGAACATGCCAAGAATATCACCGTCTACATCTATGAGCCTCGGCTCGCCTTTTTTGGGAAGATAAATAACCGGCGGATGGCCGGCATTCACGATTGTCAGTGTTTTTTTCTTACGGTTCAGTTTTGCATAACAGGCGGTCAGGTATGTCGTGTCAGACAATATCTCCACCAGGACATCGTTTATCATCCTCATGCTTTCCTGGGGTTGATAAATCGGATTACAGTTTTGTTTTAGCAGGGCCTTTATTGCAGCCGTTATATAGCTCGTAGCGATATCATGGCCCGACACATCCACCACAAAATATCCAAACATATCTTCTGATATTTGGAAAACATCATAAAAATCGCCTCCAGCTTCCAGAAACGTCGAATAATACACGCTGAAATTCGCTTTTGGAAGCTGTTCCGGCGTAGTTAACATGGAAGTCTGCGCCTTCTCGAGTTGTCTTAACTTGTTCGTCTGGCTTGTAATCAAGGAGTTGGTAGCAATAGACAATTTTAGGTGGAGCCGCACCCGGGCCAGCACCTCCGCAACCTGAAACGGTTTTGTTATATAATCAACGGCCCCTAAGTTAAAACCTGACAGCTTGTCCTCCAGATCGTCTTTTCCTGTCAAAAAGACGACGGGAATGGATGCGGTTCGAGCGTTTTTCTTGAGGCGTGTGATAACTTCAAAGCCGTCTTCCTCGGGCATCATGATGTCAAGGATAATAAGGTCAGGCCGTTTTTCAACAGCAAGTTTTCGTGCACGGGGTCCGCTATTGGCCGTGATAACCTGGTAACCCTCTTTGAGTAAAACTGTCTCCAAGAGACTTACACTCACAGAGCTATCATCAACAATGAGTATGGTCAGATTTAGCTTTTCTTCCATCTTAGCACTTCAACTATCTGGTCATATCTGTCTCTAATCGCTTTAAGCGCTTCGCTCGCTCCTTCAAAAATGTTCTGCCGGGCTTTCTCTTCAATAGCTTTAGATAGATCATATATCCCTGTGAACCCAAGATTTCCGGCAGCCCCCTTGACGTAATGGGCCGCCTCAACGGCCTGCTGTGTGTTTCCTTTATCTATGGCAGATTGTAATCTCTCCAAATGAGAAGTCGAGGTCTCTACAAAGAGTTCCACCAATTCCACGAACTCATCTTCCTCTAAGCCTATATTTTCAGCCAATTCACTGAAATTCATTCTTCTTCCCAATATGAAACGACTAGAAGCAGTTTCAAAACCCTTTCCCTTGGAATGAGTTTTGAAACAACTTTTAATAATTAAGCTCTTGAAGCTTATTCCTTGCACCAGAGATAAACTCGTTGACATGGAATTCAACTTCGGAAAGCATTTGTTCTGCTCCATCCATTCTTTTTTCCCTGCCCATCCGTTCCAGATCAGATGCGAGTGCAGTGATGTTCGCAACACTGAAATTGGACACAGAACCCTTGAAAAGATGAGCGGCCCTGTCAAGGCTTTCAGGGTCCGCTGCCGAGATCGCCCTGCGTATTGTTTCTATCTGACTCGGATAATTATCTATAAATAGTTCAAACGTCTCCTGGAACAATTCCAGATCCCCGTCAAAGTATCCAAGCATGCTGTCGAAATCCAATGCCGTACCGGAAGTCGCCTGGGCAGGTTTCTGTTCTCCGTGTTGGGTAATCTTGTTTTCCATGACCAGATGAAGCACTTCAAGGAGTTCGGCAACCTTAAACGGCTTGGAAATGTAGTAGTCAATACCCGCTTCCAGGCAACTCTCTCGATCTCCCTTCATGGCACGGGCTGTCATGGCAACAATGGGAATGTGTGTTCCTGTGGATTTCTCTCTATCCCTAATGATGGCCGTGGCTTTCAGGCCATCCATAACCGGCATTTGCACATCCATGAGCACTAAATCAAACACATCTTTTTCCACACGTTCCAAAGCCTCTTGTCCATTTTCCACGACCACCGTCGAATGACCCTGCTTTTTCAGGATCCTAACAACAAGCTTCTGGTTCACCGGGTTGTCCTCGGCCACCAGGATATTGAGACTTTGTCTGCACCGTTGTTCTTCCCTAACGGTGTGTCGTGTAATCAGGCGGCCTTTCCCCAAGTTGGCATCCAACAGGCTATGCCCTAGAACGTTCAAACACGCACCCAAGAGTTCCGACTGCTTGACCGGTTTCAGTAGATAAGCCGAAATCCCTAGTTCCTTGCAACGTGCGGCATCCCCTCTACGGCCCATAGAAGTAAGCAAGATGATTCTGGTATCAGCGAATGTCGGATTCTCTTTGATGCGTTTACTGACCTCGAAACCGTCCATCTCTGGCATCTGTCCATCCAGAATAACCAGATGATAGAAATTCCCATCCTTTGCAGCCTTTTCCATTTCAGCTAATGCACCCTTGCCATCTGAAGCTCCCCCGCACGAAACTCCCCATAATGCAACCATCTCGATGAGCACCTTACGGTTCGTGGCGTTATCGTCTACAACCAAAATGCGTGAACCGTGAAGTTCAATCGGCGCTGATTCACGAACTGGTCGTTTCTTTTCGGGTTGAAGGCCCAGTATAGTAGTAAAATGGAAAGTGCTCCCTTTGCCGAGCTCACTCTCAACCCAAACCTTGCCGCCCATCATCTCCGATAACTGTTTGGAGATAGACAGGCCTAATCCTGTGCCCCCGTATTTTCGGGTAATGGAACCGTCCACCTGGCGGAAACTCTCAAAGATGGTATCAATTTTTTCTTCAGGGATGCCGACGCCCGTATCTGAGACGGAAAAATGGAGCAGCACGGATTTTTCGTCTTTGCTTTCAACCTTGCATTGGATGACTACCTCACCGTTCTCGGTAAACTTGATAGAATTTGCAGCCAAGTTGACGATGATCTGGCGCAATCTTCCCGGATCTCCGACAAGGAAAGTGGGAACCCCCGGCTTGATGCGACAGGCAAGCTCCAGTCCTTTTTCGTGAGCCTTCAAGGCAAGCGTATCAACGGCGGCCTCCATGGTAGTCCTCAAATCGAATTCGATCTCTTCCAGATCAAGACGCTTGGCTTCCATCTTGGAAAAATCGAGGATGTCTTCAAGGAGGTCCAACAACGCCTCAGCCGACGTTTTCACTATTTCAAGGTAACTGCGCTGCTCTTTCGACAGTTCAGTATCAAGAGCCAGGTCGGTGAAGCCAATGATGCCGATCATCGGTGTACGGATCTCATGGGACATGTTGGCAAGAAATTCGCCTTTGGCATGATTGGCTGCTTCTGCTTGTTCCTTTGCTTTGAAGAGTTCCTCCTCAACGCGCTTGCGTTCTTTGATCTCTTCCATGGCCTGATCGCGCGCGGCTCTGTACCCTTGCATGTGATGCGTCAGATCCGTAACATCCTGGATTATAACGAGCGCATAGATTTCCGTCTTGTACGATACACGCACAGGAGTCACCGTTGTATGCTGGATGCGAAACTGTCCGTCTGTCAGGCGTGAGGGAATGACATACTTGTGAAGCTGGGAGGAAAAGATCGTAGGTGGACCACCTTCAAATATAGCCTGAAAGCGGCGTGTATATTTGGATGCGTTCAAGTTGGGGAAATAGTCCACAATATTCGTGCCAAGGATCTTGTCCCTGGAGATTCCCGTCCAGCCCTCCAAACAGTTGTTCCAAAAAAGAACGACATAATCTTTTCGTAGAATGCATGCTCCCACAGGCACGTAGTCGAAAACGCCAAATTTTTCCTCAACTATTTTAGTCTCGGTTGCCATTGTCCTTTAAACTCCGGCATTGATGGTGTCTATGGCGGCGATCAATGCGTCGAACGAACCCATATCGAAAAGCAGGATGACCTCCCCTTGGATGTTGAATTGTTCAATCGTGAAACGTGTGCTTGCCAACAAGATTGGTCTGGCGGTGTCGGCCCCGGCAAATGTCAATACGTGATCGATGGTATCCTCCATATAGCTGGGCAGTGAATAGCCTATCTGCTGTTCAAGCAGGTTGCCCATCGAACCCATCACGCCGTTTATCACGATGTTACCGAGCTCGCTAAGTGTTCCCGCCTTGACAGACTCGAACTCAAGGGTTCCGGGCTCCTCCCCTGTGAGAAGTGTCACGAGCTTCATGGCGCTTTCAGGCGGAAAGACAAGGTCAGCGGTTCCGAAAAATGGCCCGTCAAAACCTAGCTGCACCGCGACAAGCCGATCCACACCTTCGCTCTCCATTTCCTCCTTGAACTCCACAACAGAGACTGCTCGGACGAGGGGAACTTCAAGGCGAACGTATGCCTCTGTCATCTCATTCAACATTCCGGCAGCTCGCCCCCCACCGATATTAATAAGTTCTCCTAAAGTATCAGCTTGTTCGGGTGTCAAATTCATTCGATGCCTCCTCTATGAACCAAGAGCTTTGGCAAGGGTGTTTTGCAGTTCATCCTGTTTTGGGGGCTTGTTCAGGACTGCAAGAGCGCCGCGTTCCAAACATTCCTTACGCACGGTTTCCTGAATGTCTGCCGTGACCACGATCCTTGGAATCTTTGAGCCTTGGTTATTTAGCACCTCGAGTAATTCCAGGCCGTCCATCTCAGGCATAATGAGATCTATCAAAATACAGTCGGGCGAGTGGGCAGCAGTCATTTCCAGGCCCTGGCGCCCATCAGATGCCTCGAGCGTCTCATACCCTTCTGCTTTGATCATGTTAGCTAAACGCTTACGCGTAAACGATGAATCGTCTATGATTAGAATCAACGCCATTATTCATCCTCCCTTCTGGACTATGAAGCCTGTAACTAATCCTTATCGGGTTCCGCCAAGACGAGAAAGGATCCGGCGGGCTCGTTTAAAGGATAACTTGAAATACGTACCTTAACCTTTTGTTTTTGCGTACCTTTTAGGTAAATACTGTATGTCCTGGGAACTGAAGGGTTTCCCAAAGCCCTTTGTTTCACGATAGAAATTACCTTCTCAATTGAATCGGGATGCACTACGTGCTCGATGCCTATTCCAGGCAAATCCTTTTCTTCAACTTCACACAGCTCTGCCCAAGCCCTGTTTCCACCCCAAACCTCGAAACCTTTATAAACTGCTGCAGGGAGATTGATCTGATGAACGAATTGTATTCGAGGAAGGTAGATTTCCATGTAATACCGGCATTCATGACATGAGCGTGGACAATTCAAA
>JAUWMM010000269.1 GCA_030613145.1 Desulfobacterales bacterium
ATGCAATGCTTACCCAGTTCGACCATATCTGTGGTAACCAGATAAGGGGCAGGAATAATCCCGTCAGTATCTATGTTATTCCCAAACTTCCATACTCTTCCTTCAAGTGTCATAAGTCGTTTTCCGTATCAGGTGACGCGGCTAATCCCCCCCTGGCGGATCTTGCTCGCTTCTTCTTAATGTTAGAGGACCGCTACGCTCAAGGACCGTTTTACTGCAGGCAAAAGCAAGAAAATCTTCTGTTTGCAACCTCAAAGGTGCCTCACGCCTCAAGTCCGCCGCAGGCGTACGATCCTCAAGCGCAGCGCCCCTCAAGTCAGCAAGGACGGTCGTCCTTACAGCTCTTCCGGACTCCCAATCCGTCCCAGTATAGCTGATGCGGCCGCCACCGCAGGGTTGGCTAGATAGACCTCGCTAGTAGTGTGACCCATGCGGCCCACAAAATTGCGGTTGGTAGTCGATACGGCTCGCTCCCCTGGCCCCAGGACGCCCATAAAACCTCCCAGGCAGGGACCACAGGTGGGCGGGCTCACAATTCCTTTGGCTGCCAGAAATATCTCCAATAGACCCTCGGCCATGGCCTGGCGGTAAACGGCAGGAGTTGCAGGCACTATAATAAGACGCACATTCTTGTCAATGGCACGGCCGTTGAGGACACGGGCTGCCACGCGAAGGTCCTCAATACGCCCGTTCGTACAAGATCCGATCACGGCCTGATCTATAGGGACTGTTCCTACCGTTGAAATACCGCGGGTATTCTCTGGAAGAAAGGGAAAGGCGACCTGGGGTTCGATGTTAGAAACGTCATAGGTCCTTACATCCGCATAGGCAGCATCCGGATCACTCGTATAGGATTCAAAGGAGCGTTTTGCTCGCGGCTTTATGTAATCGAGAGTTACTTCATCCGGAGCAATGATTCCACTTTTGGCCCCTGCCTCAATTGCCATATTGGCCATAGTCATTCGATCGGCCATAGCCAAGCCCTTGATCACATCGCCAGTAAATTCCATAGCTCTGTACGTGGCTCCGTCGACTCCTATGTCGCCGATCGTGTAAAGGATCAGGTCCTTTCCGCTCACCCATTTGCCGAGCCGGCCATGATATATGAACTTTATCGATTCCGGGACCTTAAACCACGCTTCACCCGTAATCATGGCCGCTGCAATGTCTGTACTTCCAACACCTGTCGCAAAGGAGCCCAGAGCCCCATAGGTGCACGTGTGACTGTCGGCGCCAATCACCACATCTCCGGGCAGTACCAGACCCTTTTCCGGCAGGAGTACATGCTCGATGCCCATTTCTCCAAGCTCAAAAAAATGCTTGATATGATACTTCCTGGCAAAAGTGCGCATTGCCTGCACCTGAACAGCAGACCGGATGTCCTTATTGGGCACGAAGTGATCCGGGACCAAGGCAATTTTTTCAGGATCGAACACAGACTCTACGCGTGATTTTTCAAACAGATCGATAGCTATAGGGGCAGTGATGTCATTGGCCAAAGCCATATCTATGCGAACATTAATGAGTTCGCCTGGTGCCACCGTTTCCCGCCCTGCGTGGGCGGCCAGAATTTTTTCCGTAATGGTTTGAGGCATTCTTATACAGGCTCTTCGTGGGGGGTATTGATTCTTTCGCCATCAGCCACTTCGCTCTGGTGCTTCTTTCGAAGCCACAAGGTAATGAAGGGTCCTGAAAAGACATAGCACAGCACCATAAGGAAGAAGGCAATACTTGGCTCTGCTGCAATTAATATAAACAACAGGACAATGATCACTAGCATGTTGAACTTCATCTTTCTAAACAACTCCACTTGCTTAAAGCTATAGTATTTGATCGTGCTGACCATCAAAAAGGACAAAACGTAGATCATGATCAAAATCGTCACGTGCTTGGTGGTCCCTGTCCCGCCAAAACGGTGGAAGAGGAGGACCGTAGCGGCGATCATGAAGGCAGCTGCCGGAATCGGAAGTCCGTTAAAGTAATCACTACTAACCACATGGACCTGAGTGTTAAACCGTGCCAGCCGAAGCGTACCGCAGGCCACGAAAAGAAGTGCTGCCAACCATCCCAATCTCCCAAAAGGCTGAAGGGCCCACAGATATACGAGAACACCGGGTGCCACTCCAAAAGATATGGCATCACTCAGGGAGTCATATTCAAGGCCGAATCTGCTTACAGTCCGCGTTACCCGTGCGATTTTGCCGTCCAACCCGTCAAAGATAGCCGCTATCATGATAGCGATGGCTCCCTTTAAGAAGTTGCCCTGGGTTGCTGCCACAATGGCATAGAAGCCACAAAAAAGGTTGGCAGAGGTAAGAAGGTTCGGCAGGACATAAATCCCGCGCTTCAATTTCTTTCTATTGGAACTTTTATTTCTCTTCATAATAGATGCCCCAAGACCGATGTCCCTGCCAGGACCTTATCGCCCACGGACACAGCGGGTACAGTCTCTGGCGGGAGATAGACATCCAAGCGAGAACCGAAACAGATCATACCAAACCTCTCACCGCGACTTAAACGGTCTCCCTTGCGTATCTTACAGATGATCCTTCTTGCAATGAGTCCTGCAACCTGGACCACTATCAGCTTGCGACCACGGCCTATGTCCATGCTCACTGCGTTTCGTTCATTGTCTCTGGATGCCTTGTCCAGGTTAGCTGAAAAGAATTTGCCCGGATAATAAGCAACTTCAGTGACCCTGCCATTTTCGGGTATTCGGTTCACATGAACGTTGAAAATTGACATAAAGATACTCACCTTAAGCATTTTCTCAGCAGCGAATTCACTCTCCTGAACGACACTTACTCCCAAAACCTTGCCGTCGGCCGGGGAGACCAAGGCCCCTTTTTCTTCTGGAATGACCCGCTCCGGATCCCTGAAGAAAGATGAAATAAAAAAAGTGACTGCCAAAAAAAACAGGGCCAGTTCATATAGCCCTAAAACGGCAATGATGGCCGTTGCAAAGGCCGATCCTAGTATGAATGGATACCCTTCACGGGCAATCGGAAATACCTTCTGGTTGACCGGCCCGGAACGCTTAGAATGAATCATCGAATCCTCGGTTGTTGATACGAACCCGTGCCTTAAGCCCTTTGTCTTTTCTCGGTTCTGCGATGTTCGGCCAAGATGCACTCTATCTTGTCCCTGCCGGCAAGCTTTAGCTTCTGGATTCTTTTGCGTTCCAAGGACTCCTCAGTTGTAAGGTAAATTTGCTTGTTATATTCTTCCAACTGTTTTTCGTATTCTTGGTGTTGTCCCATATAATCCCTCAGGGTTTTGCTGTCTTTGATCAACCGGGCAATGAGCATCGCATCCCTTTCTTCCATAAAAGATCCTCCAGAAACCTGACCGTAAAGTGCAGATTCGTACTAGAAGCCATTTCAAAACCCCATCTATCGCCCGATGGCTGTGTTGAGGGCCTCTTCAAAATGCTCACATACTTCCGTGTATGCTGCGCTTTATCATCGGCCCCCGCCTTGCCCTCGAACGCGATCTGAGGTTTTGAAATGGCTTCTAAACTCTGTTTAAAATACAAAAAAGATAATCATATTTTTTTTTGTTATATTT
>JAUWMM010000127.1 GCA_030613145.1 Desulfobacterales bacterium
TACGGTCCAGCTGAAGGAAGGGGTCTCCGTCGAGGCGGCGGCAGGGGCCGTCGAGGCGGCCGCGGTCGCCCGTGGTGAAATGAATCTCCCCGCAGCTTGCTGCGTGGAGATCATGAAAACCCCAAAAATCGAAAACTCCTATTCTGCTAACATTTCGACACCATTATGAAATGGTTTGTGGAGCCAACCTATTCTTGAATCATCTTTCCTTTCATGGGCCTTTTGCGTTCCTGCTGTTTGTTCATTTGATGCTTTCGATGATTACGAAATTCCGTTTTGAGTTGCCGGTATCGGTCAAGGCCCAGTAACTTTCTTACCTCAACCAGAAATCTAAATCGTTCATTGCTTAGTTTATCGCGGGCAGAGTCAAGTTTCTTGTACTGATCCATGCAGGCAGACGCATCAAAATTCTGTTGGTCAAGAATTATCGCCAACTCAAGCTCTTCCTTTTTCACATTGCTCTTGAGATCAATCATTCGCCGTCGGCTTTGTACAAACAGGTCGTCAAGTTTTTGCTGTTCCTCACTGGTCAGAACAAGAGTTTTCAGCACTTCCGGCATTCGCCACCATTTGCCCCCGGGGATTTTCAATTGTGCCATTTCACCAGGTCCCTTGGCAAAGACAATACCTGATGTTGTAAAAAAACAAATCAGCGCAAAAATCATCACTTTTTTCATTTGTACCTCCTTATTGGTTTTTAGTTAGTGCCCATCCACGAATCGAAAAACCTTAGAATTTCATCAAAATAAATACCATCATGCTCTGCGGAACTATCTGAATAAAGGACCACCAGGAGCTTATTCGTAAAGGCCTGTATTTTAATCATCATCTGCTGGTTTTTATGGTGTTTTTCCTATATGACGAATGAAACCGTCATTTAGTCTACAACGATTAATACATGTGCCGGCACAAATGTAATTCATGGCATTAATAATGCGTCTTTGGTATTTATGCTATAGGTTTTTCGTGGTAAATAAATAGAGCAATAATATGAAGAAAAAAAAAGGGAAATGGGATACTCTTGATGGAATCTTGAATGAGATTTGGTCAATGCTTAAACGAGGAGTCACTCATTTCAATGATCCCTTTCATTGGCCGGTTTTAGGAACAACAGGAAAAAGTGGCTGTAGTCTACGTACTGTTATCCTTCGGCAGTTGATATTACCCGATCGGATTCTTGTTTGCCATACGGATGATAGGGCAACTAAAGTTCAAGAGATATGTAATTCTAATAAAGTGAGTTGGCTTTTTTATCACCCGGAATCGAAAGTTCAACTAAGAATATCAGGGCAGGCAAAATTACATACGGATGATAAATTCGCTGACGATCAATGGGCTGCTACCAAAATAGCGAGTCGTTTCAATTACTGTGCTACTCAACCTCCCGGTACACCTATTGACAAGCCATCATCCGGATTACCCGATTTTCTGCTCAATAAAATTCCAACACTATTAGAAACCGAAAGAGGTCGTAAAAATTTTATGGCAATTGCTTGTAGAATTGATTCTATAGATTGGTTGATGTTGAGAGCACTGGGGCATCGGCGAGCTCGATTTGATTGGGATGAAAACAGGCTGAGCGCTACATGGCTTATTCCGTAGTTCACGACCAGGTAGGGTTCGTGCTTTAAGTTTTTTCTTGAGGTTTCGTCAAATTGGTAATACACGGTAAATGTCGGGGTTTAAAAACGGGACATTATAACAAGGGAGGTGCACTGATGAACAAAGGAACGAAGGCACTGGCATTGGTTGCAGCACTGGCCGCCATACTAATGCTCCCTGCGCTGCCGGCAGGCGCACAGGACAAACAGTCGGCCAACATGGAGATCGTTCGCGAGGCGATCCAGGCGAACAAGAAACTGCTCATTGCTCAGAACATGGGCCTGACGGAATCAGAGGCCAACGCCTTCTGGCCGGTTTACGATAGGTACCAGGAGGCGCTCGGGAAGATCAATGAGCGAAAGGCGAAGCTGATTGCTGACTATGCGAAAGAATACCAAACGCTCTCTGATCAGAAAGGGCAGCAGCTTCTGGAAGAGACTTTGGCGATCGAAGAGGAAATGATCAAGCTTAAGAAATCCTATTTGAGCAAGTTCAATCCTGTCTTACCGGCTAAGAAGGTGGCCAGGTACTATCAGCTGGAAAACAAGATTCAAGCACTGATCGGCTTTGATCTCGCTAACAGGATACCGCTTGTCAAGTAGTAGATTGTGTTAAAGGAGGTGAACAATCATGCGAATGGTGGTCGTCATAGCTCTTGTTTTTGTGATGATGGGTGTTGGCTGTGCCAGCTACTACAAGGTGACTGAAATAGGTTCCGGCAAAACCTACTTCACACAAGACATCGACCGAAACCGAGACGGCAGCATCCTATTCAAGGATGAAGGCTCTCACAGCACTGTCACTTTACAATCATCAGAAGTTCTGGAAATCTCAAAGGACGAATTTAAGGAGAACACAGGAAAGTAGCCATCCTGGACGAAGCAGGGTCACGAATGGCCCTGCTTTTTTCCTGCGTTTCCAAATTTCCTACGCAGGGCCTTTGGCCCAAAAGTGTTGATCGCTGCTTCTATCTGAATGTAATAAGATCCCGTTTCCAACAAGCATGTTGAGAAGCCGTTGATATTTACACTGGAAATCGGGAATCCGTGGCAGCCTATGATCATATGCTACTCGTCATGGAGATGCCTCATCAGGGATTTGAGTAGTTGGTGCCCCATTGGGCGATCAGGATGTTTTGCCACCATTTGTCTAGCGATGTGTTCTGCTTTTTCCAATTGCCCCCTTTTTATGTAGTGATCAGCCAGCGCGTAGAGATAATCCATGTTGTCGGGAGCCCGCTCGAGTGCTCCCCGCAGCGCTGCTTCGGCTTCCGCATTTCGCTTCAGGTATTGCAGGACTAATCCCAAATTATACTGAATACGGTGTCGTTTTGGCAGCCCTTTTGCCGCACTATCTAAGAATTCTGCTGCTTCTGCATATTGCTTCATCTCCGCTATCAGGAGCCCCAGGGAATAGCTAACCTCGTAGACCTTAGGGAAGGCTTCTACTACCTCACGAAGCAAGACTTCCGCTCGATCGTTGTCTCCCCGTTCATTGTACAACATGGCCATGTTCACCTTGGCTGGGTAAAACAGGTCATCAATACGGATGGCCGCCTCATAATTCCGGATGGCCTCTTCCGGCCGATTCAGAGCAGTATAGAGATTGCCCAAGTTGTAGCGTCCAGAGGCGAAGTCTGCTGAATACTCCATGGACCTTTCAAATTCGTGAAGAGCGGCTCGGAAAATCTCTTGTTGGTCAGAAGACAATTGCTTTGCAGGGCTTCCCGCTAACCTTAGAGCAGCTTCCATGCGGACAGCTTTGACGGGATGGTAGAGGAATGGCCCAATCACCCTTGCGAGAGCCTTTTCGTCTCCGAGGCTCAGTCTGTCGATAGCTGTTCGACAGATGAGGGCTTCATCATCCACTAACGCAGTCTTGAACGCCTGAGTTGTGTCATCTCCAGGATATGCCTCCAAGAGGCCTATAGCCGTAGCCCGAACAATGACGGGATAGAGAGGATCCCCTACGAGCCGTATCAATTCCTTACGGGCTTCGGGCAGCCTCTTTCGCCCTGCCTCAATGACCGTAGCATAATGGGGCCTGCGGCCAGGACCGTACCATTTTGTGATCCACTCGTCTGACCATTTGTCGGTCTTGTCAACGTGACAGCGGTTACATGCATTGGGGGTAGTCAGTTTCGTACTAAGGTCAGGGCGTGGAATGCGAATGCTGTGGTCTGGCCGGTAATCGATGACCATGTATTTACGGCCAGGCATGTGGCATTGCACACAATCGGCACCAGTGCCAACCTCAAAGAGCATCTTGCCATCAGAAGATTTGATAGGTTCGCCTTCTTCTCCCTTCTTCTTATGAAAGTGGTGCCTCTTGGTATCGTACTCACCGGCCCGATGGCACTGAAGACAGAGATCGTTGCCCTCCTTCAGGAGTTTTACGCTGTGCACATCGTGGCAGTCGCTGCAGCGCACATCCCTATGGTACATCTTGCTCTGTGTAAACGATCCATAAACATAGACTTCTTCCAATATTTGTCCGTCTGGAAAATAAAGGTTCTCGGTGAGAAGTGAAGGCAGTAGGCTGTCAAGTAAATCATGTTCTGCATGGGTATAGTCTCCTAGTGCCGCGCGACGGGCATGACATGGTGCACATAACTCCACAAGAGCCCTGGAGCCAAGTTGAGACGTTTTCACCACCAGCTCGTAGTTCTCCACTTGCGGCCTGGCCATGTCCGGCAATTCCGCCCATGAAACATGGCGTGAACCAGGGCCGTGACAGGCCTCGCAGCCCACGTCGATGTCTGACCATGTGGTTTGATATGTGTCGGAGGGAGGATCGTAATTCTTTTTCAGGTTTGTCGAGTGACATTCCGCACACATGCCGTTCCAGTTCTGCCCGGCATTGGTCCAGTAAAGCCAGTCTTTGTAATCAGGCGGTGCGTCCGGATAAAGATGATACCATTTCTTTTCTTCCACATCCCATGCAATAGGAAGACACTGCCACCGACCCCCGGGAAAAGGGACGAGATACTGCTGGAGGGGGTACCAGCCAAACGTGTGCGTGATTTCGAATTCACCCATCTCACCTTCCGGACCCCGGGTCAAAACGAAATATCGACTGTCCTTTTGATAGAACCGCGACGTGACTCCGTGCATCTCAAACACAGCGTTGGCGAAATCTCCCAGAACCGTCTTTTCGTTCGCCACGTCCATGGCAAGGTCATGGTGGGAATCCAACCATTTGTCATATTCTTTCTTGTGGCAGTCCAAACACTTCTTGCTGCCCACAAATTCAGTTATGGGTTGCACAGAGACCTTCTCTTTTTGGGGACGAATGACGGTTATCTTCAAGAGATAGAAAGGTATCGTCAAAACGATGACGACGGTGGCAAAAAGTCCGGTGAGCTTCCAGCGTCTCATGAATGGTAACCGTTAAGCCTCCAAGCTGTAGCGTCCATTGTGAGAAAGTGGTTAGGTTGGATAGACCACCTGTTCTGCCCGAAATTCCGACCTTTTGATGGGTCTGCCGGTATTGACTTTTACAATGTTGTTCTCAACAACTACCGGATAGATATCGAGCGCCCGGGGGGCTGGTGGGCTTGTTACCTCCCCATGAATGTCAAAAGCTGACCCATGGCAGGGACAAGCGAATTTCTTCTCTTTGGCCATCCAAGGAACAGTGCAGCCCAAATGCGTGCATTTTCGGGACACCGCCAAGAAACCCCCATCTTCCAACCGACAGAGATAAAACTTGCCTCTGACAAAAGCCGTAACCGAATTGGTGGGGAATTTCTCTACGGCACCAGCCTCAACAATGGTTCCAGCATTGCCCACTCCCCGTGGTTTCCCTGGTCGAAGATATGTCAAGACAAGGCCGACCAACTCCAGCAGGGCAAGCATTCCCAACGCAACCCACAGCTTACTTAAAAACTTTCTTCGGGGAGACTCGGGTTGATCGTTTTTCTGTTTTTTTACTTCCTTCTTCATTCCGTTCCTACCATTTCAGCACTTCCAAGTCCCTATGGCGTTTAATAATGACTTGTGCCTGACACCTGACACCCTCCCCCTGATCCCACTAGTCATTTTTACGGCCACGCCAGCTTCATAGCAGATCCGCGAAACCAGATTCCGGTCACCGTGAGGATGACGAAACCGGTCAGAAAAAAAACGAAAATCATCTGAACAGTTTCCTCTTTGGTAGCGGCATACCTGCGCTTCGTCATGGAGTAGAAACCCCAGGCGCCAGCAAGGATAATGGCGAGTGGGATCACTCCGTTGCTTATGGGAGATGGCACACCCGGCATCCAGGCTACAAAGTCAATCATGTATTCGTCTATGAGAATTCCTATTGGTGTAGCTATAATGCCAACAATAGCGCCCAGGAGCGCCACGCGCCTCCCCTTTGAGGAGACAAACCACACACCGGCAGTCCTCTCGGGATAGCGGAGGTACGGAATGCTCACAAGGGCAAAGATGATGAGAAACGGAATCACA
>JAUWMM010000229.1 GCA_030613145.1 Desulfobacterales bacterium
TCACGTTCTCCCTGAAGTACGTGGATCGAAACCGCAGGTTGATTGTCCGCTGCAGTGGAGAATATCTGACTCTTCTTGGTAGGTATTGTAGTATTCATTTCGATCAATTTGGTAAATACACCGCCAAGGGTTTCAATACCAAGGGAAAGGGGCGTCACATCCAGCAACAGTACATCCTGAACATCACCTTTCACAACCCCTGCCTGCATGGCCGCTCCAAGGGCCACCACCTCATCGGGATTCACCCCCTTGTGAGGCTCTTGGTCAAAGATCTCTTTCACCTTCTGCTGTACGGCCGGCATCCGGGTCATGCCACCCACCAAGATCGCCTGGTTAATGTCTGAAGGGGTTAGCCCTGCATCCTTTAACGCCGTCTGGCAGGGACCCACCAGCTTATTCAGCAAGTCATCAACCAGCCCTTCCAGCTTGGCCCGAGTCAGTTTCATATTCAGATGTTTTGGGCCGCTGGCATCAGCCGTAATAAATGGAAGGTTGATGTCAGTTTCCATGGAGGTCGAAAGCTCCATCTTGGCCTTTTCAGCAGCTTCCTTTAGACGCTGTAAGGCCATCTTATCATTGCGGATGTCGATCCCTTGGTCTTTCTTAAATTCATTGGCTATGTAATCGATTATCCTCTGATCAAAATCCTCACCGCCCAGATGGGTATCGCCATGGGTAGATTTTACCTCAAATACCCCTTCGCCGATTTCCAGCAAGGAGATATCAAAGGTTCCTCCACCCAGGTCAAAGACTGCAATTTTCTCATCTTTTTTCTTGTCAAGACCATAGGCCAGAGAGGCGGCGGTCGGCTCGTTGATAATCCTCAAGACGTTCAGACCGGCGATCCGACCCGCATCCTTGGTCGCCTGACGTTGGCTGTCGTCAAAATAGGCCGGCACCGTGATGACCGCATCGGTAACCTTCTGACCGAGGTATTCCTCAGCCGTCTTTTTCATGCTTTGAAGAATATACGATGAAATTTCGGCGGGGCTGTTCGCCTTTCCCTGCATGTCAACCTGGACGTCCCCGTTCGGGGCTTGGGTGATCTTGAAAGGACAGATCTCTTTGTCCCGCTGAGATTCCGCCGAAGCATACTTTCGTCCAATAAGGCGCTTGACCGCAAACACCGTATTCTCCGGATTCGTCACTGCCTGTCGTTTGGCCACCTGGCCCACAAGCCGTTCCCCGCTTTCGGTCGTGGCCACCATGGACGGTGTGGTACGTGCCCCTTCAGGGTTGGTAATTACTTTTGGCTCCTTCCCTTCCATAATAGCCACACACGAGTTGGTTGTGCCAAGATCAATACCTATAACTTTACTCATTACTTGCCTCCTTATACTCAAGTTACTTTATGTTTATGTCAACTTTATGTTCATCCTCAGTGGTTTGTGGCTCGATGTCCGGCTTGGAAGCTGGCTTCTTGGAAACCACTACCATGGCTGGCCGAAGAAGTCTCTCTCTCATTACGTATCCCTTCTGAAGTTCCTTTGAAACTGTATTATCAGGGTGCCCTTCAGATTCTTCCTGCATGACGGCTTGGTGAAAATTTGGATCAAATGGCTTGTCCAAAGAATCGATAGAGACAACACCAAACCTCTCAAGGCTTTCCTGTAGGCCGTTTAGGGTCATCTGGACGCCTTCCCGCATCCCATTGAAGGCACTCTCATTATTTTCGTAAGGAATTTCGAGGGCCCGCTCCAGGTTGTCCACGATCGGCAGAATATCCTTGATTAGTGATTCATTGGCGAATTTTCTAAAATCGTTCATCTCCCGTTCCATACGTTTCTGGTAATTTTCAAATTCTGCCGTTACCCTAAGGAGTCGATCGTAGTTTTCTTTGGCCCTTGCTTCAGCAGCTCTGAACTGTTCTTCAAGGCTTTCCTCCTCGGCTGAGCCTTTCTCAGCCTCCTCGGAAGCGCCTGCCTCTAGTTCATCGGCCACTTCGATTTCACCTGTTTGTCCAGACAGGTGTTTGCTTTTTCTTTTACTCAAGGACACCTCCTAACGTCCACTTGAGATAGCATGGGAATTTCCTTGTTCGCTTTGAGCTTTCAGCTTTGAGCTTTCAGCTAACTTAATCTTGATTGATTTGATGTATTTATCCATATTTAGCTAAGGGGTGATAGGAAAATAATAACCCCCTGGGACTTTGTCAAGAGCCGGTTACTTAAATAGTTTTCCCTGCCAAGTCTCTCTGGCCTCCAATGTATTATTGATAAGAGAAAGGGTCTGTTGTTTGTTTAAGCTCCATCCAGGGGATAGAAGGACCGAGGGATCGGGATCTCCGGTAAGACGTTGTACGATAATATTGGGGGAAAGACGTTCTATGAACGCGGCCACCCAATCCACGTAGGTCTCCTGGTCCAGGACTGCACAGTTGCCCTCCTGAAAAAGCCTGGCCAATGGAGTTCCCTTAAGGATATACAAGCTGTGGATTTTAATGCCGTCTATATCTAGGTCGGCCAAGGCAGTAGCTGTATCAAGAATATCCTCTCTGGATTCGCCGGGAAGCCCCAATATGACATGGGCACAAATCAGAACATTTCGACCCTGGGTCATCCGCACAGCTTGAACAAAATCTTCAAAGGTATGCCCCCTATTGATCTTTTCCAGCGTTCGATTGTGTATGGATTGAAGTCCGTACTCAATCCAAACCATGTGCGTAGCAGTGTATTCTTGAATAAGGTTTAGTCTTGCCTCATCAACGCAGTCCGGCCTGGTGCCAATAGTAAGCCCAACTATCCCGGAATCTGCCAGGGCCTCATTGTATCGTTTACTGAGGATATCGCAAGGGGCGTAAGTATTTGTAAAAGCCTGAAAATAGGCAATAAACTTCTCGGCCTTGTACCGGCCTGCCAATCGCACTTTTGCCTGCTGAATCTGCCCCTTGATTGATTCGGATCTGCGGGCGGCCCCAGTACCGGAGCCCATACCATCGCAATAAACGCAACCACCAAAGGACAGGGTTCCATCCCGGTTCGGGCACGAAAAGCCGGCATCTATGGTTATCTTCTGAACCCTGCAGCCAAAGCGTTTCCTAAGATAACCGTTAAAATCATTGTATCGTCTGCCGGTCATAGGATGCGGTGTGATTTCCTGAGAGGTTATCATGGACGAATGGAAACGCGTCGCGGGGTTTGGTGGTTAAAGCTTGGTTGCGCACCCTTCATCGAACCCTTTTCCAACGAACCTTAAGCTGTCAGAATTCGGCCGAGGCCATCCCACGACACAGGCTGCAGTACTTACCGCTGCTTCCTCCCGGATCTGACGGGGTTCGTAACCGCCTGTTGCGTGGTGCCCGACCTGGGGCAGCTCTTGGAACATGGAAGTGCAGACCCTCAAAAGGGAATTCAGCCCCGCATTAAGCGGATTTCGGGTAACAGGACACCGCTAGCTCCCCGCTTAGCGCAACCAAGCGACTATTTTATAGCTTAAGGTTTGCTCCATTTCAACCGTAAAATCCTTTCTGCAGCCCTCCGGCATCTTTTCCCTTGACTCAACCCCTTCGGCAACTTGTAATATATAGTATTCCCCATGCCGACCTCAATGTCATTAATTTAAGAACCGTTTCTTTAAGGTCCCCCTTTAAAAAAGGGGGATTTAGGGGGATTTAAAAACTCTTCAAAGAAATCCCCCCCGCCCCCCTGGCCCAGACCGGGTTTGGCAGCTTGATACTAGTTCACGCGAATGTCGCGCCAGGGCGGGCCCTTTAGAAAAGGGGGAGATTTTGAGTTTAAGTTAATGACATTGATGCCGACCTTAAAAAAAGATCGCGGTTTCTTGTCTGCGGTTGAGGCCGCTATCCGCCATTATCACATGCTCGATGGAGGAGATACTATCCTGGTGGGCGTTTCAGGTGGACCGGACTCTGTGGCGCTTCTTCATAGTCTTGTGAGCCTTGCGCCTAAGTGGTGTCTCCGATTGGTCGTAGCACATTTGAACCACCAATTACGCGGAGCGTCCGCAGATCAGGAGGCGGCTTTTGTCGGTAGGCTATCTAAAGTATTGGGTATTCCCTGTGAAATAGGTTCAAGAAACGTAGCAAAATATGGTGCCGAGCAAAGACTTTCCCTCCAGGAAGCAGCCAGGATTGTTCGTTATACCTTCTATGATGAGGTAGCGGACAAGTATTCTGCCGGCAAAATTGCCCTTGGTCATCATGCAGATGACAATGCTGAATCGATCCTCATGCATTTGCTGCGGGGAACAGGCCCCTTGGGACTAGCTGGCATCCGTCCTGTTCGTCATGGAC
>JAUWMM010000313.1 GCA_030613145.1 Desulfobacterales bacterium
CAAAGCATTATGCCCAAGCCGGGTGTGTTGAATATGTCCCCCCTGCCGTACAGCATCATTTACACGTAACCTGGATAAACCGGAACCTAAAAGTGTCTAAAGTGTGAAGTGCCTAAAGTTAAGGAATGCGCTTTCAGCGCAACCTGTTTTTAAAACTGACCACGCCAAAGGCGTGCACATTAACTTTAGCTCACTTTAGGCACTATAGCTCACTCTTAACCAAGAAATACAAAAACTTATTCATATCGACAATCTTTTGTCGATGTTGCGGTACTAATCGCCTATAGAACCTGCTTGAAATATTCGATGGTCTTCTCCAGCCCCTCGCGCAACTGAACCATAGGCTCCCACCGTAGTCTCTTTTTTGCAAGGGTAATATCCGGACACCGTTGAACGGGATCATCCTCCGGCAGCGGCCTGCAGACGATCTCCGATTTCGATTGGGTTATCTGAAGTACAAGCTCGGCAAGCCGTGCAATGGAGAATTCTATGGGATTGCCAAGGTTAACAGGGCCGGTAAAATGATCGCAATTCATCATGCTTACCAATCCCTCAACCATGTCTGAAACATAACAAAATGAACGGGTTTGACTCCCGTCTCCATAGATCGTAATAGGATCATTTCTCAGGGCCTGGACAATAAAATTACTCACCACTCTGCCGTCTGAAACGGCCATCCTGGGGCCATACGTGTTAAAAATACGCACTATCCTCACATCGACTTGGTTCTGTCGATGATAATCCATCATCAGAGTCTCAGCCACCCGCTTGCCCTCGTCATAACAACTCCGCAGCCCGATCGGATTCACGTGACCCCAGTATGTCTCCTTCTGGGGGTGTTGCTGAGGATTACCATAGACCTCTGATGTGGAGGCCTGCAGGATTCTTGCCTTTACACGCTTGGCAAGACCTAACATGTTGACGCTCCCCATGACATTTGTCTTGACAGTCTTGACAGGATTGTACTGATAGTGAACCGGAGATGCGGGACAGGCCAGGTTATAAATCTGATCTACCTCCAAGAAAATTGGCTCAACAAGATCATGACGAATGACTTCAAAGTTCTTCCGGTCCAGCAAGTCTCGGATATTTCTCTTTGAACCGGTGAAGAAATTGTCAAGGCATAGCACCTCCACCCCTGTTTCTAACAATCTTTGGCACAGATGACTACCAAGAAAACCCGCTCCTCCCGTCACCAGAACCCTTTGCTCTTTCATGGCATTTTCCCAACCTGTGTTTGAATCCGGCTGCAGTACACCTGGCTTTAATTCTCAGTCATTAAAAAAAGGGGTTGCCGACTCGGCGAACCCCTTGATTTTCCTGGTAGCGGGGCATGGATTCGAACCACGGACCTTCGGGTTATGAGCCCGACGAGCTACCAGACTGCTCCACCCCGCAGCAATTAAAAATATATTATGTTCTCTCTCCAACCCTGTCAAGGATTATTTGGAAGACTGTATTAATCGTTCTATAAGCATGCAGCCATCAGCAACAAACACACCTTGAGCCTTTGCATTTTCCTCGCTGAAACCGCCAGAGCCATTCATTGGACTGCTTATCCCTGTGCCACAAATTGCAAACGGAACAGGTTCAGTGGTATGCGTCCTAACAGAGACAGGAGTATAATGATCCGTTGTGACCATGATACGAAACTCCGAAAAGGCCTTCATCCCATCCAACACCGTTCCCACGACCATGGCGTCAAATGCTTCAATAGCAGAAATCTTCTTATCCAACAAGCCTGCGTGCCCTGCCTCGTCCGGGGCCTCCACGTGTACGTAGACAAAGTCAACATTCTTGAGGGCCGACAGTGCATATTCCGCCTTGGCCTTGTAATCGGTATCATAATACCCGGTGGCACCCGGAACCCTTATCACCTCGAGGCCAGCATAAATACCAATCCCTCTCAAGAGGTCTACGGCAGAAATCATGGCCCCTCTGAGCCTTGTCTTCTTTTCAAAAGCCTCCAGTTGCGGGGCATACCCCTGACCCCATAACCAGATATGGTTGGCAGGTTTCACCCCTTTTTTGACGCGCCTATTATTGATCGGATGATCTCTCAAAATTGCACTTGCACTATCCATAAGTTGAAGCAACACACCATGTGAGGCTATACGATCCAGATAGGGCCGAACTGCCTGGCCGGTAATATCGTGAGGGGGCGTGGTATCAATCTCTACTACGCCACCATGCCAGACCATTAGATGCCGGTAGCCCACGCCCGGATAAAACCGAAATGACTCATCTCCTAATGCCCTGTCCAGGTCCTCCATTATGTCATGGGCTTCGTCAGTGCTTATGTGGCCTGCGCTATAATCGTCCATGGTCAATACGCCATTTGGCGTAGAAAGAGTCACTAAATTACAACGAAAAGCCGCATCTGTATCGGATAGATGTACTCCAAGGCTGGCCGCCTCTAACGGGCCCCTCCGAGTCTGGGTAGCTTTCGGATCGTAGCCCAAGAGACTTAAGTTGGCCGTATCACTTCCGGTTTCACACCCCTCTGGAATGGTTTTTGCCAGGCCTACTTCTCCATGGTCGGCTATCCAGTCCATACGGGGAGTGTGCGCGGCCACAAGTGGGGTCTTGCCTCCAAGCTCGGGTATGGGGTAATCCCCCATACCGTCTCCTACCAAGATGACATATTTCATCTTCGATCCTCAATCCGGAACAGAACGGTCTTGTCCTTGATCATCTCAAGTTGATCTATCTCCGCAAGTGCCTTCCGTACAGCCGCTTCTTTGGCCTCATGGGTAAT
>JAUWMM010000281.1 GCA_030613145.1 Desulfobacterales bacterium
CTACAACTTCCGAGTCGTCACCGCCGCTGGATGAGCCGCATGAAACAAGGAGGCCAACAGCAGACATAATAAGTATGACCATTAGGCCGTAGCGAATATATTTCATTTTCATTGCATGCTCCTTATGCATACGTCATATAATTAGTGCCTGAACGAAAAGTCATATTCAGGCAAAATCAGAATATCGAAATCCGAAACAAATTCGAATACCGAATGACAAAATGACCAAAACTAATACATTGGAAATTCAATATTTTTGTCATTGGAGCATTTTTATTTCTGTCATTGTTTAGCGCAAGCTTCACTTCGTATCGGATTTCGAATTCTTGACCAAAAAACAGAGGTTTTCGGTCACGCACTAATTAGTATATCGTCTAATATATCGACAAATCGGAGCAGGACTTTAGTACAATTTTCCCGTACCCGCTTCGCTCACAACTGCCTGTTCCATAAGCGGTGCCTCTTCAAGTTCAATTATGGTCGGTGTTATAAAGATCAACAACTCTTTCTTTGACACCCTCTTGGATTTTGACCTGAAGAGCCATCCCAATATGGGGATCTTAGAGAGCACGGGCACACCCTGTATCGATACTGCTTCATCCCTTGTTATGATACCGCCGATAACGATGGTATCTCCATTGTTTACCAGCAGTTCCGTGCCTGTCTCTTTTTTGTCAATCGACGGAGCGCCCTGGACTGTGTGTGACCAGTCAGGCGCGTCTTTCTTGGCTACGATCTTCATGGAGATACGACGGTCCATGGTAATATGTGGTGTTACTTTTAGTGAGAGAAGGGCGCTCGCCCATTTGAGGCTGTAGCTTCCCTCTTCAAGAATCTGATAGGGTATCTCCACGCCCTGTTCTATATAAGCCTCTTTATTGTCCAGGGTGAGAACTCTTGGCGAGCTTATGATCTTGCCCTTCCCTTGAGATTCCATGGCAAGAAGATTAGCATTGAGCGTTAAGTTAGTAACACCGCCAAGTTTAGCAAAATTGAAATTTATACCACTTGTGGGGCCGGCCGCCGGTAAGTTTACTATCCAGTTGTCCACTGCCCCGGCTAGCCCATAAGTGCCGCCAAGCTCATGATAGCCTCGCTGGGGACCTATTCCATAATTTGGGTCCCCTGGCTGAACTCCATACGTCCCCCCCCACTGTATGCCGATCTCACGAGCAAAATCAGTGCCGGCTTCCACGATCCGGGCCTCTATCATGACCTGAGGCGTCACGACATCCAGCTTTTTTACAACTTCTTTGGCGTCGTCGATAGCAGACAAAATATCTTTCATGATAATCAAGTTGGTCCGTTGATCAACGCTCAGCTTGCCACGATCAGACTTGATCTCGTTCAGGTGTCTTTTGATGATGGAGGCTTCAGCGTAATTGACCGAAATATATTCCGTAAATAAAGGTTCTTCCTTTTCAACTGCCTTTTCGGCCAGCATTTTCGCTTTGAGGGCTTTTTGTTCCGCTACTAACGTCGAAAGCTTTGCAATCCGAACAATATTCCCTTCTTCAACGCGGGCGAGCTTGTTCATTTGAAGGATGAGATCCAAAACCTGATCCCAGGGAACATTGTCGAGCTTTAAGGTGACCCTACCTTTAATATCATCCCCTATGACAAAGTTTTGTCCGCTGATTTCGTGCAGAATGCGAAAGACGTGACGAATATCCGCATCCTGGAAATCGAGTGATATCTTTTGCCCTGTATAAACCTTACCCTTTTCGGTCAAAACAGGCTCCTCCGACGGCTCTTCCGCTTCCTTTTCGATCTCCGCCTCGGTCTCTTTCATCACCCGTTGCCATTCCGGCGCCTTCACATCCGGCATGGGCCTGGGAGGCACAGTAGAGGGCTCAAGCTCAACAATTAAAACATTTTCTTTCTGTTCCACTCTATATGGAACCGCCTCTCGGAGTTGTATTGCTATGACGGCCGTATCCCCCATCTTGGCCGTTTGTATTGGAACAACCAGATCAACAGCACTTTTGAACCGGGTGGTAATAAGCGGCCGCTTTTGAAATTTCGGAATCTTCGTACTAAAGAGCTTCAACAAGAGCCTTTTGTCAGAGGTTTTTACTGTCTCAAAGCGGACCGCACTGGTGGTTCCTACGATGACCCTTGATTTGTTTCCCTTCAGCATGACAAAATCGATCCGGTTCACCCACGTCGGCTTTCCAGCCTTTTCAGTTTTTGCAGAAACCGCTGCCAAGCCTTTAGGTTCCATCCCCACCGCCCTGGGCTCAAGCGCCTTTTCAACTCCAATGCCCTTTTCCGGCTCCGGAACAACCGGCTTCCCGGTCTCTTTGGGAACTGCTGCCACTGTCTTTTCACCTTCAGTTAATTCTGCTATTGGCTTTCTGAAATAGACCAACAGCTGATTCTTTTCCTGAGTTGCTTTGTAGGGGACATCATCTTTCAGGTTGATCTGAATTCTGGAGTAACCTCCATTGCCTGTCTGTTCAGTGGTAATAATGCCTTTGATCAGTGTGTTTTCAGGTGTGTAGGTCTCCTGAACCCCTTTTAACGATGTTTTCGGGAAATAGAGGACTACGCCAAGCGGCAAGAGGTGCTTGACTGAGGTGTAGGGCAGGGCCTGGTTACCCTTGATGGTGACCAAGGACTGGTTCGCTTCCTCGGAAACCGTAATTTCACAAATGACTTTCTCCCCGGAAGCTGCCTTCTGTTCAAGGCCACCCGGTTTGGTAGGTGCCTTGGAAGCACAGCCTCCCATCAGACCTATGATGAGTACGAGAGTCAACAACAGCCCGATGTTGCGCCAGATCCGTTTTGAAGCATGCTTTGTGTTATAATACATTGCCCGACCTTTTCTGAAGTCTCAATTCAGTTGTTTGAGGTATCAGTCCTTCCCAAGCAAAACCCTCAGCTTGTTCTTCAACGATGACCCTGTCATTGAGTATTTGTTTTACACGTCCAAAATTCCTACCAATATATGTTCCTGTGGTGATAACATATCCTTTTCCGGAGGGCTCTTCCACTATGGCCTTGTTCCCGCTAGGAGTGACGATAATGCCCACGAGCTTCAGTTGGCCCAGATCTAATCTTTGAAGCGGTGTGAGAGGAGGCCTTTTTTCTTTCTTCCCACCTTTCCCGGCAGGAGCCATACGTTGAGATTCTGTTGCAAAAAGGGGCTGAAAAGGATCGGTTTTACCTTTCGGACTATATATTGGCCGTTTCCCGGCCTGTTTAGCAGGTAGCTTGGGGCTCGTTTTGGCCCGCTGGACCATGGGCTTCTTCTCAGGCATCAGCGGCTCCGCCTTGGCCTGTTGCAAAGGAGGCTTGGTCGCGGTCTTGGTCTCGGAAACCTTCTCTTTGGTTCCCCCCTCCTCAGGTCTCACGGCTTGGGGGGTCTGCTCCTTGGTCTCAGAAAGCTTCTCCTTGGCCTCGGGAACCTTCT
>JAUWMM010000115.1 GCA_030613145.1 Desulfobacterales bacterium
ATGATTAGCAAAGGCCCTTTTGAAGTTGGTAACATGCGGTTGCCAATCCTCTTTTCTCTGGCTGTGGTATGGTTCTTAAACTGGCTTATCGTAATCAGAGGCGTAGCAAAGGGGCTGGAAAGAGCAAACAAGCTATTCATGCCACTCTTGTTTTTACTCATCCTTATTTTCGTGGGATGGAGTATCAATCTACCCGGTGCATCCGAGGGGATTGGTGTATATCTAAAGCCTGATTTTGAAAAATTGAAAGATATACGGGTCTGGATAGATGCTGTCTCGCAAATATTTTTTTCCTTGAGTCTTGGTTTTGGCATCTTGATTGCCTATGCTTCTTATCTGCCTAAGAAGAGTGACATAGTAAAAGACGCTGTAACGATTAGTATTGCCAATTGCTCTTTTTCTTTAATAGCGGGCCTTGGGATGTTCTCTGTCCTCGGGTATATGGCCCATAAACTCTCCCTTCCTATTGATAAAGTGGTGAGTAAATCAATCGGTCTTGCTTTTGTTGTTTTTCCCAAGGCAATTGGGATGCTTCCCGCTTTCTCTCAACTATTCGGAGTACTTTTTTTCAGTTGTTTGCTAATTGCGGGATTGTCTTCTTCGGTTTCTATTCTGGAAGCCTTCGCCTCCAGTGCCATTGACAAATTCCATTACTCGCGTAAGACAGTTGTCTCTTTGCTTGCTATTGCAGGATTCATTGGAAGTACCATATTTGCGACTCAGGGAGGCCTTTTCTGGTTAGATATCGTAGATCACTTTATCACTCAATATGGATTGGTCTTGGGAGGAATCCTGGAATGTATTCTGATTGGCTGGATTTATAAGGCTTACGTTTTGCGAGGACACATTAACAGTATTTCACAATTGCAGTTGTTTTCGTGGTGGGATTATTCAGTGAAAATAGTAATCCCAGTAACCTTGGCAGTAATACTTATGAACAGCTTCGTCAAAGAAGTGACTAGTCCCTATGAGGGTTACCCGTGGCCGGCACTATCTCTCATCGGAGTTGGTTGGGTGATATTTACACTCTTTTTTGCCATATTTGTTGCTGCCAGGCCCTGGAAGGACTATTAAAAAGAGGGCCTGCCAATGCAAAAAAGAGTGAAACCTAAGTCTTGCATCTCATGATGTCCCTTGCGTCAGGGACCTTGGACCTTTCACAATGTTTGACATGCCTTCAAAACCCTGATATGAATCCAAAAAAACAGATAGACCCTAACGTTGTAAACTCATAACAGGTCGGTCCCTATGAAGAAGATAGGAATTGTTGTCAAGGACCAAAAAGAGACTATTGAGAAGGCCAAGGAGCTGGAGAGCTGGCTGAAGGCAAAAGGGATTGGGGTTCTCACCAGGCAGAACATTCCCGCACCCATCACCTCCAAAGAGTGTCTAGTTGAAAATATTCCTAGGGCCCCCCTGGATCTTTGCTGCATTGTCGTATTGGGCGGCGACGGGACCTTCCTGAGTGCCATTCGATGGATACAGGATACTGGGATTCCTGTTCTGGGGGTAAACCTGGGAGATTTCGGCTTCCTGACAGAGGCCTCGGCCGACCAGCTCTTCCCCATCATGGAAGATGTCATCAACGACGCGTGTACCACTGAGGAAAGGATCTTATTATCAGCACAAGTTTGGCGAGATGGTGAGGAAATTGCCTGTCAGACCGTTCTCAACGATGTGGTGGTCAACAAGGAGGCATTAGCACGAATAGCCCACATACGTACTTATATCAATGATGACTACCTCACCACCTTCAAAGCGGATGGACTGATTGTGTCAACACCAACAGGTTCCACCGCATATTCACTTTCAGCAGGTGGTCCGATCATATATCCCTCGATCGAGACGATCATACTCACCCCGATCTGTCCCTTTACCCTTACCAATCGCTCCCTGATCCTGCCTGACACCGCGACCATCAAAATCGGGCTGGATGAGCGGGATTCGAATGTCTTTTTGACCTTCGACGGCCAGGTAGGGCTCCACGTTACATACCAAGATTCCATTGTTATCCAAAAGGCTCCTCACACGATTCATATGATCAGGCCGCCCGGACGGCGCTATTATGACGTGCTGAAGCCCCAGCTGAGATGGGGCGGGCCATAGCCTCTGGCGGAGGCCGAAGTAGCCTTCTTGGCTACGGGCCGACTTCCCCAAAGCACTGGCTACGACGGCTGAATCGGCGTCAAACTGCTGGATTGCTTGTACGACGTACCCCTGTACGCCTCCGCGCAACCCCTTGTTTTCCTTGACATAGCGAAAAATTGCTCATTTCTGAATTGGAAACTTACGCTTGTGCCCATTGAGTTTTTACGATTCGTGGATGGGCACTAGCTTATATGCTGTTTCAAAACCCTTTTGCTTGATCTGTTTGGCCATTTTTTAAAAAGTTCGTAACACTTTACATGTCTGAAAAAGGGCCATTTCGCGAACGACATTGAGAAATTTTGGAAAAAGATTCGTGAAGAGCAGAACGTTAAAATCGCAAACTGTTACAATTTTTTGACGCCTCACTTCCCAAAAGACCGTTGGCAAGAACAGTAAAACGGATTCGTCAAAGGGTTTTGAAACAGCATCTAACCCATTGTAATAATAACGTTTTGCCTTGACCTATACCCTAACATATCAATATGCTTGTAAATACTGGTAAGTTGGCAAGACTTTTGCATATTTTGACATTCTAAATGTCATTTCGATAAGAATTCTTGGCAAAAATGGACAAAATTGAGCAGTCAAAGGGGTTTGAAACATTTGCTAGTCCATATTGCAGGAGGCACCATATGAACAATGCGTATCTGATGGAAAATTTGACAGGGGAAAAATCAAAAGCGATTTCGTTGAGCGCGGACCATAATATTATCGAACAGAATTTGCGTATTATCTCCAAAAGCAAAAAGCAGGTGGATCGAAGAAGACACAAACGATTCCAGGTCCGGGACAGTGCATTTGTTGTACTCAGGGCTCCTTGGCCTCATTTTACCAAAGTGGGGCAAATTATAGATATCAGCAGGCAGGGGCTTGCGTTTCGTTATATTGCTGACGAAGGGCGGTCAAACGGATCATCTGAATTAGAGATACTATTGGGCAATCAAAGTTTCTATTTGGATAAGGTACCGTTTAAGACCATTTCGGATTCCAAAACAGATAACGATGTCCCTTTCAGTTCTATAGGAATGAGGCGAAGTGGAGTGCAATTTGGGAAGCTAACGCCAGAACAGATATCTCAGCTGAAGTATTTTATCTGGAATCATACCACTAGCGAGGTGTAGGAAAACCCGAAAATAGAAAAATCCATACAGGTAAAAAATCGAGGTGTCCCCCTTTTTCATATGCGGTAAGGAGTGAAAAGAGGGGGCGATTAAATAAACCAAAACTAAAAAGGGAGGAATGCAGTCATGAAAAAGCTTAAGAAGGATTTGCAGGTGGTATTGAAATCTCTAAAGGCACTCGCAAAGAAAACGGAAAAACTGGCAATGGGGGTAGGGAAGCTTGAAAAGGCTCAGGCTATTGGCAAACGGAAACCCAAGGCCAGGGCTCAAACCGGAAAAAAGGCCAAGACTACAAAAAAAGCCCCCGCAATGAAGAAAAAAGCTGTCAAGAAGACCGTTGCATTGACTGCCACTGACCAAGTCGTCAAAATAATCAACAGGTCCAAGAAAGGCGTTGATGTACCCACGCTGAAAAAAAAGACCGGATTTGAAGACAAGAAAATCAGAAATATCCTCAACAGGTCGTCCAAGCAGGGGAAAATCAAGAGAGCCGGCAGAGGGGTTTATGTAGCAAAATAATCCTGACCGCTAGCATCATCTTCCAGAACCGTCAACTATTATAACGGCAAAACATTACAGCACCTAAAATCTAAGTCTCTTCTAATGCTTGGGTAGGGCGACCTTCAACACTTCGTCCATGGTATCGACGAAATGGAACTGAGTTGACTTACGGACTTTCTTAGGTACATCTTCAAGGTCCTTCTCGTTCCACTTTGGCAGGATGAGCCTCTTGATCCCTGTACGATGAGCGGCAAGCACTTTCTCCTTGATTCCCCCCACTGGAAGGACTTGTCCCCTCAACGTAATTTCACCGCTCATGGCCAGGTCGCTGGGCACAGTCTTATCAGTAAGGAGAGAGGCCAGGGCGGTCAGCATGGTGACCCCGGCTGAAGGGCCATCCTTGGGAATGGCTCCGGCCGGAACGTGAATATGAATATCCTGGTTGTCGTAGAAGCTTTCGGGGATGCCGAGCTCTTTGGCATGGGAACGAATAAAGCTGAGGGCCGCCGTGGCAGATTCCTTCATGACGTCGCCAAGCTGGCCGGTCAAAGTCAAACCGTGGTTTCCTTTCATCTTGGTCGCCTCAACAAAGAGTAGGTCCCCACCTGCCTGGGTCCATGCCAAGCCCGCAGCCACACCAGGTACTGATATCCGCTCGCTCATCTCAGAACGAAATCGGACAGGTCCCAAAAATTTATGGAGTTCTCTTACCTTGACGTGTGCCGGCCCCTTGGCTCCTTCCGCCACTTTGGTGGCCACGCCGCGACATATGGCGGCTATCTCTCGTTCAAGGTTCCTTAAACCGGCTTCACGCGTGTAGCCGGATATGATGCCTCTGATAGCGCCTACCGTGAGGCTAAGCAGTTCGGGGGTGAGGCCATGTGCCTCCAATTGACGGGGAATGAGATAGCGTTGAGCAATCTTCACCTTTTCTTCTTGCGTATAGCCCACTAGGTCCAACACCTCCATGCGGTCTTGAAGTGCCGGGGGAATGGTGTCCAGGATGTTGGCGGTAGTAATAAACATCACCTTGGTAAGGTCAAAGGGAACATCAAGGTAATGATCGGAAAAGGAAAAGTTTTGCTCCGGATCAAGTACCTCCAGGAGGGCTGAAGAAGGGTCACCTCGAAAATCAGTTCCCACTTTGTCGATCTCATCCAGCATGAAGACTGGGTTATTGCTCTCGGCTCGCCTGATTTGCTGGATGATTCGCCCAGGCAGCGCACCCACATAGGTCCGGCGGTGGCCTCGTATTTCAGCCTCATCACGCACTCCGCCCAGCGATATGCGGACAAACTTTCTGCCCAGTGCCCTGGCAATGGAACGGCCCAAAGATGTCTTGCCCGTACCGGGGGGACCTGCAAAGCAGAGTATTGGGCCTTTGGAGTCGGGCTTTAGCTTGCGGACAGCCAGATATTCTATGATGCGTTTCTTTACCTTCTCCAAATTGTAATGGTCTTCATCCAAGACCTTCCGGGCAGCCTTAATATCCAAAATATCTTCAGTGCTTTCATTCCAGGGAAGTACGGTCAACCAGTCCAGGTAGGTGGAGGCAACCGTGTACTCAGATGAAGACGGATGCATGCGTCCCAAGCGTTCCAGTTCCCGCTCCGCCTCTTTCCTGGCCTCCTCGGGAAGTTTTTTCTTTGCAATTTTGGCCCGGTACTCCTCAACCTCTATCTTGCTTTCATCCTTTTCCCCCAGTTCATCCTTGATTGCCTTAAGCTGTTGCCGCAAATAGAACTCCCGCTGAGTTTTGTCCAGGTCCTGCTTTACCTGAGACTGGATCTTCTGTCCCAACTCAAGGACTTGAAGCTCTCGGTTGATTAATCGTGTGACCTCTTTCAGGCGTTCCTTCATGTCTTGACTATCAAGGATCTTTTGCTTTTCCTCCTTGTTTATGTTCAGGCTCGACGCAATGAGGTCTGCAAGCATTCCACCATCATCGAGCGATCTAGCCAAGGCGCCTAGCTCATCTGGAAGGTAAGGAGAAAGCTTTAGTACTCTTTGGAACAGCCCCCCCAGATTGCTCGTCATGGCATCTACTTCGATGTCCTTGGTGGTTTGCTCAGGGATGGTCTCAATCCGGGCACGAAGATACGGCTTGTCTGAAACGTATTCCTCAATTCGAAACCGCCCGACGCCTTGAACAAGGAGTTGGGTCCCTTTCTCATCAGGTTTGGCCATCTTCAGGATTAACGCTATGGTGCCCACGCCATAAAGGTCCTGGGGTTTGGGGTAAGTATTCAGTTTTTTCTTCTTGGAAACAAGGATGCCTATGCGGCGGTCTTTTCCCATGGCCTCATCGACCAATGCCTGGGATTCCTCTCCATGGACCACAAGAGGGAGGACCATTCTGGGAAAGAGTGTCAGATTTATGACCGGCAAGATCGGCAATACCTCTGAAACCTTGTCGGTTTTATTTCCTGTTGGCGAAGCATGGTTATCGTGTTCTGGTACCATGGCTATATCTCCTGATTGTGCATCTATTAATTTCTCCGATTTTTTCATTCCGCCCAAGGCGTATTCCCTCCGTGGCTATAGGCCAATTTGGGCAAAGCA
>JAUWMM010000139.1 GCA_030613145.1 Desulfobacterales bacterium
TCAGACCGAATGTAGCTCATGTCGAAGGCAGGGTCGAAGACAGACCTGGTTAGCATGGGATTACAGCTTGACTCAGGCATGTCGCGCCAGGGCGGGCAGGGCTGGCCAACACTCCATGTGGACGGGACAAATAGAATAACCGAAACAGCCTTATGAGGTCAAAAAGTTGCGGTGCAGCAATCAAGAAGCGCTTGAATTATTTTTACCGACTCTTTTTTTTCTCGATCCCCAGATCGATTTCCTTTAGCCTCAACAATTGGTCCTTTAGCTTTTCCACCTGGGCCTGTAATCTTTCTGTCTGGTCTTCCAAGCTTCTAACCTTTTCTTCCTCTTCCCCAAGTGTCCTTCCTAAGTGGCTACCATCTTGTTTTAATTCGCCAATTTCCCTCTCTTTATCCATGATCTCTTGAATAAACCAGACCCATACCTCCGCCTGGTTCTTAAACTTACTTCGGGGGTATTCCTTAATCACCCTTTGAAGGCTTTCCAGGGATCTCTGATAATCTTGGTCTGGATTCTTGGGATGAGCGTAAACTAATCCCATTTGGAAGAGTGCTTGGTCACCAAGACTTCGAGGATATATGCGTAACACCTCCGTTGTTTCACTCAGAGACGCTCTATATTTTCCTTTGGAAAAATGGGTCTCAGCCCTTGCAAGGAGCACTTCACCTTTCCATTTTTCTGGAAAATGAGCACACCCCCAAATCCCAAGGAGCAGGGCTATGCAACAGGCAGGGTAAAGAAGAAGGTACTTCCATTCCCTGGTTCGCTCTCTGCCCATATTTCCCCTCCGTGTGCCGCGATGATGTGTTTTGCGATTGAAAGGCCCAGGCCGGTTCCCACGGCCGTTTTCCTTCCCGAATCCGTCCTTTTGAATTTGTCAAATATCTTTTTCAAGTCCCCCTTGGGAATTCCACAGCCGGTATCTGAAACAGAGACCTCAAGATATGCTTCCCCATTTTTCTTAGGCGTTGCAGAAACAATGACTCTGCCTTCTTCGGAAGTAAATTTTAGGGCATTGCCCAACAAATTTTCTATGACCTGGCGAATTCTGTCCTCGTCTATTTTTACCGGAGACAGATCAGGAGGAAGTTTTAACTCAAGGTTAATCTTGTTGCTGAGGGCAATAGGCGCAAACCTTGCAACAGTCTCCTGTATTACTATAATAAGCTGAACTTCTCTAAGGTTATACTCCATCATTCTAGCTTCCATACATGAAAGATCCAGGATCCTACTAACCGATTCTATTAATCTTTCACACTCTTCTTCTATTATCTTTAAAAGTTTATTCTGTTTTGCCGGCATATTCACAAAGACGCCTTCCAGTAGCATGGTAGAGGCTCCTTTTATAGAGGTTAAGGGAGTACGGAGTTCATGGGATACATGACTTATAAAATCCGCCTTCATCTCGTCTAGTTCTTTTAGCCGTTCACACATCAAGTTGAAGGCGTTGAATAATTCTTTGATTTCCGGAGGTGCAGAAACATTAGGCACCTCTTCAAATTTACCTTTAGATATTTCTCTTGTTTTCTCTCGCAAAACGCGAATAGGATTATTTATACTTCTGGTGTTAAAAAAAGATATGAGGATTCCCATAACGATAACGATTGCTGCGGTAACTGTTGTAATTCTTAATACACGGGAACTTATCTGGCTCGAAACCTGCAATTTGTGATCCCTGTCCAACCTCCCCATTAGAATAATTTTTCTTAGTTTCCTGTTAATCTCATCAACGATATTTCCCTTTTTTTCCTGAAATTCTTCGTATGGGTATTCGTGACCATCTGTCACAAAAGTAAATTCCTCTTTAAGTAAAGAAAGATAGTGGCCATACATCTTTTTTGCGTGGCCAAACGATCTTTTTTTCTCTGAGGTATCCACAAGACTCCCAAGTCTTTCCAAGTCTCTTGAGAAATATTCCTGTATTTCCCAAAACTTTTGGTAAAAGTCCTGGTCTCTTGAAATAAGATATTTTTTTGAGAATGCCTCTTGCGAAAGAAAGGCCTCTGAGAGATTTTCCGCGAGTCTTATGGCAGCGCTATCAACGGTTATGACATCCTGGGCGATTCTATTCAACTGATTCAACTTTATAGTTACATATACCCCCAGGAAGATGATTAGGAGCATAATTGCCAAGTACCCGAGGGTTAGCCTTTTGAAAATAGTGAGTTGCACGGTTGAATTACGTTTCCTGGACGATGCTGTAGTCTTTCAGAACAACATTTTTGGTTTATCAAATGTCTGACAGCTTTTTCAGTGCATGCGGTGCGCGGAGTGTTTGGGCTACACTCAATTGAGGTGTGGCCTAACTATTTCCATCCATAAATGGCCCTTTTCCGCAATCGCCGACTTCGCCATAGTAGCCTTCTTGGCTACGAGCCGACTTCGCCAAAGCACTGGCTGCGACGGCTGAACGGCTGAATCGGCGTCAAACTGCGGGGTTGCTTATGCGACGTACCTCGGTACGCCTCCGCGCACCCCCTTGTTTTCCTTGACCTTGCGGAAAATTGCTCATTTCTGAACTGGAAACTTACGCTTGTGCCCATTGAGTTTTTACGATTCGTGGATGGGCACTAACTATTTCCAGCGTTTTGTCTATTTATCATAAACTTAACCCCATTTCAAATGCTGAAAGATTGTTGTACAAATCCATTTTTGCTTTGCCAAAATATTTCTTAGATTTTACTGATATTTCAACTTGTTGTATTATATGCCAGGTTCCGGATAGAACCTTGCCGAGACCACACCATAGATCCCGATATGTAGTTCCTCCCTCTCTATTGCAGGACAGCATTGGCCGTATCGAACCACCCTCAACTTGGCAAATGGAGCTGATCTGCAGGCTGCTCATAAAAGATTGTGGCCTGAAAACAGCGCGTTGCCAGTAGGCCTCAGGGTTAATTGATATCCGGGCGGACGTTAAAAAAGGTCCCAAACATGACGGTTTCGTAAAAAGTCGTCACTCCGGTGAAAACCGGAGACCAGAGCCTTTATAACTATTTGAATAAACTGGATTCCGGCTCCCCGCCTTCGCGGGGACAAGTTTACCCCTGCGGAAGCAGGGGCCGGAATGACAGAAAGGGGTGTTTTTCGACTTTTTACGAAGCCGTCAAACATAAGGCCACAAGATCGGCGGCAAGTGACTTTCACGGAAAGTGAGGAGTTTAAATGAGGACATATCCAAAATCATTCCCCCCGGACTATGAGTATATTGATTGGTATTGAATGGCATACAAGGTTTCTAATCTTCGACCTTGATCTTGGTCAGCCTGGACTTTCTGGTCCCTGGGCCTTTCTTTATGGCCTCAATCCGTTCATCTATGAGGGACTTGATGCCTTCGAGAAATTCAACCCGTGCGTTGCTCATGTGTTCAAAGAATGGGGATTTTCTATCCACCATGTCCCTGAGGCACCGTACAACGAGGCACATAGGGCAAATGAACCCCTCATCTTCTTTGCCTGATTTTTTTGCTGTCTTTTTAGGAGCCATGTTTTCCTCCAAACTTGATTACAACCTTGTCTCGTTCCACCTTCGCACCTGAAGGTTGCCTGGCAGCGATGTTGCGCGGGAGCAACACGTGGCGCTTAAATCCGCCAATGCGAACAATCAACTCTTCGTTGCATTTACTGAGCTCCACTTCCTTTTTTGTTAGGAAGGGGATCTTGATATCCAAAAAGTAATCTTCCTTTACCTTTCTAAAGGTATAAGGGGTGTCTGCATATAGGATCTGCTCGGGGTTGAGGCTTCCGTAGATCTCTTTGGCCAGCTTCGAGAGTCCTTCTATGCCCACGACCTGATCGCTCAGCATGGGGACCTTGAGGATCGGAATGGGGCTGAATAGTTGCTCGGTTTTCTCAATGTAGCGGCGTTGGGTCTCTTTCCACTGGGCAAAATAGCCATCCTCAACGGCCTCGGGGAGGATGCGATTAATGATAACGGCATCCACACACATCTTGTAGAGGCTGAAATACATGTAGGCCCGCTGTGTCTCTTTCAAGATGATCTTTTCGGGATTCGTAATCAAACGCACTGTTGTGATGTTAGGATCCGACAGAATCGTGTCGATTCCTTCCAGGCGATCAAAGAGCCGCTGGATCGTGGAAAAATACTCGTCTTCCGGGAGGGGCACCGAATAAAGCCGCTTTGTAATGGGCCGGGCTATCTTGACGATCCTCCGCTCAACATCAAAGAGTTTTTTCATGTACCATTCCAGGGTCGTGGGGATGCTGATAAAACGGATAGACTCTCCCGTGGGCGCACAGTCAAGTAGGATGACATCATAGCGCTTCTCAGCCACGTAACGGTTGATGTGCAAGAGCGAACTCACTTCCTCCATGCCGGGGAGTATGGCAAGCTCTTCTGCCAGGACCTCATCAATGCCTGAGAGGTTCAATAGACTACTAATGTACTTGTGGACTTCCCCCCAGTTCTTCTTGATTTCTTCCTGGACATCCATCTCTTGGATAGAAAGGTTCTTGACCACCCGGACGGGCTTTCCCTTGTTCTTGTCCATGAGGGTCTTGTCCAGGTCAAAGGAATCCACCAGGCTGTGGGCTGCATCAAGTGACATGATGATGGTTTTGAGGCCTTTTCGGGCACAGGCCACGCCGCTTGCAGCTGCAATGCTGGTCTTTCCGACACCACCCTTTCCCGCAAACAAGACAATTCTCATGGGTAACCCTTTTTCTCTATTTTTTCTAAAGCTTCTTTTGCAGCTTCTTTGACTTCGGTGTCGTATTGACCACCTAATATCGTTTCCAACCTTGGGGCTATTTCATAATTTCCTGTTTCACCGAAAATATAGATAATATCACCCTTGACCGGATCTTCCACGTGGTGAAAGCCCTCCCAGAGAGGATCGATCACCTGCGCGGCCAGTTCGGGGTTGCGGTCGGCTATCTCTTCCATTGCCACCATAGCCCCGAGCCGGACGGGCCATTTCTCATGCATTAGCAGGTTAAGAAATGCCGGGAAAAGTTTTTCTTTATCAAGCATCATTTCAGCAACCCTGGAGGCATTTCCTTCTTTTAACATTCCTTCTAAGGATGACGCGCTGAGCTTGGCGGGATCACGGTTTGTTATAATCTCAACAAGTTCTTCCAGCTGTAATGAACCTGTCCACCGGAACTGTTCGTCGAGCAGGAGAGTCGGAACAGATTGAATCCTATCTGATTGCGCCATTTCCGAAAAGAGGATGCAGTCAAAGATAGCGAGCCGTATAAATTCATTTGTGGCAGGAAGAGGTATTATCTGTCTTAATGTTACGGGGCAAAATGGGCATTGCTGAGAAACGTAAAGTTTCAGTAAGGCAGGCAGCCTGTTTTTCTCAAGGTGATTCCGGATAGTGTCCGGTATCCTGGAAAACCCATTATCAAGAACTGATATTGCTTCTAGAAAAGGCTCCAATTCCGTACCAAGGGGAATGGCATGATAGCGAACGGTTTGACCGATCTGTATTGCCGGTGGCTCTTTTGCTTCACCTTTTTCTTCGGTAATACGGATTTTGGGGGCAAGGCGCATCAAATTTTTACAGAATTCACTAAATTTACTGGTTCTTTTGTCTTCTGTCACGAGAAGACGGATCTGTATATCGCCGGACAGTTCACTGTTCCATTTTCTAATCCGTTCTTCTTCCTGTAATGTCATTGTTACCCCGTTAACCTGAAAAAGGGGGCATCCACTGTTTTCTTACGAACATGCACGGTTTACAGTGAAGCTCTTTCAAGTTCGACAAACCGTGCGCTCAAAGTGCTTCCAAGGACATTAAGCAAGACAACAGAGGCAGGGCGTCTGACCCCGGACTGACCCGCACTCCCGGGGTTTATAAACAGCACTCCACCAACATCCTC
>JAUWMM010000158.1 GCA_030613145.1 Desulfobacterales bacterium
CCCCTTTCCGGTTCCGGGGCATTTGGAGTGATGAGCGAGGTAGTCAGCCGCGATCCCAACAGTTTTTCCTCTTTTTTGGTCTCCACAATGCAGGGATCTACAGAGACCACGTTCTACGTCTTGGCCGTCTATTTCGGCGCCATCGGCGTGGTTCGCCCCCGCCATGCGGTACCAGCGGCCCTGTTCGCGGATGCAACCGGGATTTTTGTTGCCCTTGGTATATGCCACCTTTTGTTCTGAATTTTTTATTAGATAGTGCCCATCCAGAAATGGCCCTTTTCCGCAATCTCATGGAGGGCAGATAAAGTGAAACCTTTCATAAAGCAACCAGCAGTTGTATTATTTCTGAGCATCTGCTTTTTCCTTATCCAGGCAACTGTTGTTGAAAAGCCCGCTCAAGCCATTGAGGTTTATAAGAAAGACTATCTGAATGGGCTGGAATATAAGGAAAAAGGCCGGTATGAGGAAGCGCTCGAAATGTTCAGCAAAGCGATAGATAAAAAGGACGAGGAAAAAAAGAAAATTCGTTTTTACGGGATGCGTTACGGCCCATACCTTCCCCACAGGGAAAAAGGCATTTGCCATTATATGCTGAAACAGTACCAACAGGCCGCTACTGAGCTTGAAATATCTCTTTCACTAGTCCCCACGGAGGAAGCTAAGAAGTATTTGAGCCTGGTGCAGTTCGAACTCAATAAGCTGAGACCGGGAGACATTATTAAAGTGGTGAAAACCCCGGAAGAGCTAAAACAGATGAAGAAAGCCAGATCGGAAAATCGTTACGGGGTTGCAGTAGTTATCGGTAACAGGGATTATCAGAATAAAGACATCCCCCCGGTCAGTTACGCCATACGGGACGCAACGCAGGTCAGAAAATGCCTCATCAAGACATTCGGATACCGTGAAGGCAACATCATCTTTAAAACAAACGCTACAAAGGGAATATTTGAAAACACCTTCGGCTCAGCCAAGAACTACAAAGCTATGCTTTACGACTATATAACCCCCGGCAAGTCTGACGTTTTCGTCTATTATTCGGGCCACGGAGCGCCCAGTATAGAAACCAAGAAGGGTTACATCCTGCCGGTTGACGGCAACCCGAACAATGTCAGTATCGGCGGGTATGCCTTGGAGCTGCTTTACAGAAACCTGGCCAAGCTCCGGGCCCGGTCAATTACGGTTGTTACCGATGCCTGCTTTTCAGGGGCGCTGCTCTTTAAAAAAGCCAGTCCTGTAGGCATCATAGTTGAAAACCCGCTGGTTGCGCTAAAGAACGCATCCGTCATGAATTCATCCGCCGGAACAGAACTTTCGAGCTGGTATCCGGAAAAGGGCCACGGTCTCTTTACCTATTATTTCCTGCTTGGACTTGCGGGAAAGGCTGATTCAAATGGTGACAAGCAGGTAACATTAGGTGAGATTTCTTCCTATATCAACGATAATGTTCCGTATATGGCAAGGAAACTCCACAGTGGACGCAAGCAGACACCCAGGATTAAAACTTTCAACAATGACAGGGTGATGGTTAGCTATAGGTAAATGATGATATCGGCAGTTCGGATATTACTCGGCATATTTTTTATCCTGTTGCTTTTCGGCGAGGTCGCCGCAGTTGAAAGCAGGCTGGTTACCTCAACGGGTGAGGCAACCCTTGCCAATATCACCCCTGAAGAGGCCCAGGAGTTGGCCCTAAAAAGAGCGAGACTCAATGCAATTGAAAAGGTATGTGTAATAAAGCTTCAGGCCGAAACTTTTGTGCGGAATCTTGAAGTTGAGGCTGACTTTATCCACTCAGTCTCCTATGGTCACATCGTCTCCGAAGAGATCCTCCGCTGGGATGTTGACGTAGACCAGAAATCTCTAATACGTCCTCCGGCAATAACTTACAGAGTATCCATTAAAGCCGAGGTCTTGAAAGAAAAAGGCGAACCCGATCCTTTCTATCAGGTAAACGTCAGGTTAAACAAAATGGTCTTTGAGTGCGGAGACGAGATGATTATTTACGTCAATACGTCAAAGCCGAGTTACTTAACCGTGTTGAACTTTTCCGCAGATGGGAGTGTAATTCTCCTTTTTCCCAACCAGATTCGTCGAAATAGCCATATAGAGGCCGTGAAGGAATTTCAAATCCCCTCCCCTGCCGACCGCGATGACGTGTTAAAGCTTCGGGTCTCAACGCTTCCGGGGCATAAAAGGGACACGGAGTTAATCAAAGTCATCGCCACCCGTGAGCCAATAGGGCTTCTTGAAGGGCTTCTAATACGGGGCCAGTATGGCGTCATGGACACGGTAAAATTTGCCGTTACAGAAATAGCCCGCATGATTTCCTCAATCCCCGTAAAAGACAGGGCAGAGGCTACCGTATCCTATCAGATAGTCAGCCCAGACTGACTGATGACTCTAGAAGCCATTTCAAAACCTCAGATCGCGTTCGAGGGCAAGGCGGGGGCCGATGATAAAGCGCAGCATACACGGGAGTATTTGAGCATTTTGAAGAGGCCCGCAACACAGCAATCGGGCGCTATATGGGGTTTTGAAATGGCTTCTACTATCCTGCCAGATTCCTTCGGGTTGGTACAGTTTGTTGTGTCTTTATTCGGGAAACTCATGACAAAGGAATTATCTATGAAAAAATTGATAGCCACAATCCTGATTATTCTTTGTTTTCCAACAGATGTATTGGCTATGGAAGAAGGAACCCGTCACATTACAGGGGAAAATGTCAACTTGTATTTTATGAATGATAAAGTTTTCGGAACGGTTGGGAATAATCCAATTTGGGCAATATATAATTGCAGTACTGATATCCAAGGCGAGATGGATATAAAGGGTACGTATCACAAATTTAATTTCAAATATCACCGGCAGGGCGAGCGAGCAATTACGGGATCTTTTGGCTCTATAAAGATGGCATTAGGAAGCATTGAACGAAAAGCCAAAAAAATTGTTTATCACGTATTTGTTGATAACAAGGAATACTTATTTTCAGTAAAGTATAAAAGGATTCAAGATAAACATATGGTAAATTCAATTATTGAGGGTGAGCTTGCCGAAGGAATGAAGATTAAACTGATGGTTGATGGGCATTTGTGCCCCTTTGCCACGACAGGCATAATACTGATAACAGTTGGCTCACTTGTTCTACCTTAATATTATTATAAGAGCTTCAATCTGATCCCAAATTTGGTTTGCGAGTCCAACGTGAACACCACCACGGTTCCCTCCTCACACTAAAAGCGTGCGAATCAGAAACTACAAACTGGCTATCATCAATATCCTAACCTTTCTCGTTTTTTCCAATGTTGCCTTCTTTTTCATGTACCCTATCTACTTGTCCGCCATGGATCTTTCTAAAACGGCCATTGGCTTGATCATGGGCACATTTTCCGTGGCTTCTTTTATGGTGAGGCCCATTGCCGGTAAATCGATTGATCGCGTGGGGGAAAAACCTGTACTCGTGGCCGGCCTTTTAATAATTTTTGCATGCTCCCTTCTTTATCACGTGGCCGCTGGAATGGTGGTTGCTATATATATTCTTCGAATTGTTCACGGCATTGGCTTTTCCGGCTTTATTGCTGCGGCTTATTCAACCATCGCCAAATTCACTCCCACTGAGACGAGGGGACGTGCCTTCAGTCACAACGGTGCCATCATGCTTGCAGCCTTGGGATTTGTCCCTCTAGCTAGCGAACGTCTCATGGATGCCTTTGGGCATCCGGCCATCTTTCATGGCGGGGCAGCTGCAACTTTTTTAGGCTGTAGCCTACTTGTTTTTTCGAGTAAATGGGAAAAGATCGCAGGAAGGGTTGGACCAAAGGTCAGTTATGCGGAGATCTTAAAAAATCGCTCATTCTTCTTCGTTCTAGTGGCCATGATTCTCTTTGTTGATGCCCAGGCCACGGTACTAAATTATTTTCCTCTTTACGCAAAGACCGTCGGAATTAGCGGAGGACTGTTCCTAAGCCTTGCCCTGGGCTTGGCCGTGACCATAAGGCTTATTGGCGGCAGCATACTTGACAGATACAGCAAATTGGTCGTCGTTCGGATTTGCTTCGTTTTGTTCGGTCTTGGTATCATATTGATTTACAAGATAGATTCGACTTTCTTTTTTGTTCTTTCCATCGTCCTATACGGGTCAGGATTGGGATATATTTTCCCCGCATTAAATGCAATGGGAGCAGAACAAGGCTCGTTAGAGCAAAAGGCGGGCATAATGAGTATGCTCACCATGGCTATCGACGGTGGATTCATTCTGGGAACCATTTTCTCAGGGGGGCTCTCAGACATGATTGGGCTCTCCAACACCTTTGTCTTTGCAGGTGCTGTTTCCCTGTTGGGGATCTTAGTCACATCATTTGCGCCCATCACAGAACATGCTCGAAACTAGTTCAATGACCATGAAGGTCGAAGGTCTGCAGGAGGTTATGAGTTGGTTCATGGGCTTGGAGACTTGAAGGATGAAGCTCAGTGGCAAGTGTGAGATTTAGGGACAGATTCCGGGTACAGTTCCTCTCTGCTCAGATAGGATCACCTTCTGCGTTTCTTCATCATTGTAATGAGGACAAACCCGGCAACAAACCCACCTATATGAGCAAACCAAGCTATGCCGCTTGTTCTCCCTGATCCAAGCTCAGTAATTCCACTCAAGACTTGGATCAATACCCAGTAGCCGAGTAGGATTACGGCGGGGATGCTAACCACCTGTACAAAAACAAACAGAATCAAAAGCGTTCTGACGCGGGCCGTTGGAAAAAGAAACACATATGCACCAAGAACCCCTGCTACTGCACCGCTTGCCCCTATGGTTGGAACCTTTGAACTGAAGTTTACAAATCCATGTGTCAAAGATGCACTTACTCCGCACATGAGATAAAAACCAGGTATTTCAAGTGACCCAATTTATCCTCAATGTTATCACCGAATATCCAGAGGTAGAGCATGTTTCCAAGAAGATGAAGCCAGCCCCCATGCATAAACATTGAGATAATAATGGTCAGCGGTACAGGTGCGAGATTCTTTGGAGCTAAGTCCACGGCATGGGTAAGTTCGTACGGAATGAATCCCAGCCTGAGAAACAGAGGCTCAGCCCCTCCGAGCACAAAGAAATTCTGATAGATAAAGACAGACAGATTGGCAAAGATTAGACATATGTTGACAATCGGTATTGTCTTGGATGGATTTTCGTCTCTTAGCGGAATCATCTTTTTTTCCAAGGGACCTGAGACGCAATCAGGTTTTCAGGCCGAGGGCAAGACTGATGTAAGCTAGTTTCCATCCATAAATGGCCCTTTTCCGCAATCGCCGACTTCGCCATAGTAGCCTTCTTGGCTACGACGGCTGAATCGGCGTCAATCAGCCGGAGGCTGACAAGACTGCGGAGTTGTTTGTGCGACGTACCTCGGTACGCCTCCGCGCAACACCTTGTTTTCCTTGACCTTGCGGAAAATTGCTCATTTCTGAATTGGAAACTTACGCTTGTGCCCATTCAGTTTTTACGATTCGTGGATGGGCACAAGCT
>JAUWMM010000300.1 GCA_030613145.1 Desulfobacterales bacterium
CAAAGGTCAGGATCAGAGAACCAAAGGCACCGGCAGCAGCCCCTTCGGTGGGTGTGGCCATGCCTGCTATTATGCTGCCCAGGGTCGCGAGAATCAGGACGGAAACGGGCACGACACCAAGTAGCATCTCCTTTAAGACCCACACAAAGGACTGGGGCCGCAGTTCCTCGGGCAGGGGAGGGCCTAAATCAGGGTTAATTTGGCAGCGAATGAGGGCATAGCTCATATACAGCGTGGCTAACAGTAGGCCTGGCAATATGGCGGCAGCGAAGAGGTCTGTCACCGGTACGCCAACAACAGGGCCCATGACCACTAACATGATACTGGGAGGAATAAGAATGCCAAGTGTCCCCCCAGCCGTGATGCAGCCTGCGGAAAGCCTCACATCGTATTTGCTTTCTCGCATGGTGGGTGCGGCCATGACCCCAAGCAGGGTGATGGACGATCCGACGATGCCGGTTGCTGCGGCAAATATTGTGGCAGTGGAAGTCACTGCGAGGTATAGGGAACCACTGAGCCTGGCTAACATGAATTGGAAGGCCTTGAACAGTCGGTTCATCAGGCCGGAGCTCTCAAGGATGTATCCCATGAAGAGGAAGAACGGTACGGCTGACAGGACTGTGTCGGTCATGACCCCAAAAAACTGGAGTGTCATCAGATTAAAGACGACCTTGCCGAATCCAATGTATCCCATCACTAAGCTCAAGAAAATAAGAGTGAAGGAGATGGGAAAACCGATGCAAATGAATACGAACAGGCCTGCAAGTCCGAGTAAACCGAGAATCTCTGGGCTCATAATTACACTCCGTTCTATGTCTCTACGTTTTCTGCGCCCTCATGTAGATCGATTCCGGTGTAAGCTGCATAAAGGCTTTTCAGGAGCTCGGAGATCCCCTGATTTAGAAGCAGGATTGTGGCGATTGGGATTGTTAGCTTAAGGGGCCAGATAATAGGCATCCAGGGGCTGGTGACAATGCGTTCCTGCAACATGGTAGACGTCCAGGCGTATTCCCAGCCTACCCACAGGAATATTCCCAGTCCCGGGAAGTAAAACGCTATATATAGTAATGAATCAACCAAGCCTTTTGTGCGGGTGGACCATTTTTCGTACAGAAAGTCGGTACGAATGTGCTGCTGGCGTTGCAGGGCATAGGCTGCTCCTAACATGAAAAAAGCACCATAGAGTATGGTGCTCAGATCGCTGGCCCAGATGGTTGGGCGGGTGAAAAAATAGCGAGCGATCACCTCAAAAACCAGGCTCGCTACCATGGGTAAGATGAGCAAAGCCACTATTTTACCGGACCAAATGCTAATAGAGTCGATAAAGGAGATTACTTTAATCAGAGACATGGGAGTATTGGGGACGGACGAAGATTCTACTCTGTTTACCTGGGATGGGTTTTCACGAATCTCATGAGTCATTATCACACCTTACTCTCCACTCTTCGAGACATTCCAGAAATGAAGGGTCAAAGGGCGCCTGCTCGCGCCCTTTGACCAGGAACAGCACTTTGATTTGCTTATGTACTCATAACAAGCGGGCGCATAATACGTCCGAATGCTTCAAGTATGTTACTAATAGCCAACAATGCCTGCATCCACCGCAGCCTTGCCCATTTTATAATAGACCCCGTTGACTTTTTCCTGGTACGGTACGACTACCTTTGCAAATTCCTGCATTGAGGTCAGGACCTTCTTGAAAAAGGGGTCCTTTGCCGCATATTTGTCCAGAACCTTCTGGGTGGCCTTCATGTAGGCAGGGTAGTAGTCCTCCGGGGTGTCCAGGACCTTCACTCCTTGCTTTTTTACCAATTCCTCGAGTGCGGTGCCGTTCTGGATCACGTTCCAGTTGTAGGTGTCCGCTATGCAGGTCATGATTCCACCTTCAAAAATCGCCTGCAGGTCGGCGGGAAGCTTATTCCACCAGTCGAGATTGATGTAGATATCGCCGATGTCGGTGGCCTGGTGCAGCCCCTGGATGTAATAGTTCTTCCATATGGAGCTGAGACCCAGATTTCTATCGTCGGCCGGGCCGATCCACTCGGCAGCATCGATGACGCCGCGCTGGGCCGACGGAACGATTTCACCGCCGGGCATGGAGACGGTCGGCATGCCTATCTCCTGGAACGATTCCGCGGGAATGCCCGGAGGCGTACGGAACTTGACCGTTTTTAGATCGGCCAACGATTTGAACGGCTTTTTAAACCAACCGAACGGATCCGGTCCCATCGGCATACACATGAATCCTTTGATGTTGTACTTCAGAATTTCGGTAAAGTACTGCTGGTATAACTCGTTACCGCCGCCGTCATAGAGCCACGACATTGTGCTTACCTGATCCAAGCCAAAGCCCAACCCGGCGGTAGGAGCGGAAAAGAGAAGGCCAGCGGGATGCTTGCCCGACCAGTAATGCGTCCAGGCCTGGCCCCCGTTGACAACACCCTTATCGACCGCGTCAAGGATTTGAAATACGCCGACCACTGCTCCGGCGGGAAGCACTTCGATCTTGAGCCTTCCGTTAGACATGGCGTCGATCCGTTTGGCCATACGTTCAATGAGCATGTAATAGATGCTTGCGCTTGGTACTGCTGTCTGGATTCGAAGTTTGTAATCCTTGGCTGCCTGCACATTTGAGATAGGTAAAACCAGTGCAAACGCTAACAAAAAAGCAAAAAAGGTGGTTACAACTCTGGTTTTTTTCATGATGATCTCCTTAGGTTTTGGTGATTTACGATGGTTTGTTTGTACAACTGCGCAGTTGTAATTCCTTCAACACCCTCTATTTCTCCCACCTCCTTTCGCCATTAAGATTCTGTTATTCCCCGTATTTACTGAGATACGCCCCCCATAAATCTTCGTCATTAGGCTTTACTTCGGGGATCGGCCTGGCAAGCCTGCAAATATTAATAAAGTGTTTATAATTCAGGTTTTCCGTTGTACTGTTTCCTCCCCAGGATCCGCAACCCATTGTCAGGGTAAAAGGAAGACCATTGTTAAAAAAACCGCCGTTTCCAAAGGCCTGGACCTGATTTACCATTATGCGGCTCACCTTGGCCGTGAGGGCAAGTTTTGTTATGTTTTCTTCTGTTGTGCTATGAATTCCACAGGAATGGCCTCTGCCCTGATAGGAGGTAATGCGGTT
>JAUWMM010000312.1 GCA_030613145.1 Desulfobacterales bacterium
CATTTTACAGGTTGGACAAACTTGCACCTCATATCCACCTGCCGGTTCAGTCAGGTTCAGATCGGGTGCTAAGGCGAATGAATAGAGGATACTCAAGGGACGTGTATCTCAGGAAGGTTGAAAATTTACGCAATGTCCGGCCCGGTATTGCAATAACGTCTGACATGATTGTCGGTTTTCCCGGCGAAGACCGAGTTGACTTTGAGGCCACCGTAGATCTTGTCCGGCAAGTAGGATTTGACAGCCTTTTCCTGTTCAAGTATTCTGATCGTCCAAATGTTCCTGCCGCTAAGTTTTCCGACAAAGTTCCGGAGGCCGTTAAGGGTGAGCGCTTCAGCACCCTGTTGGAAGTGCAAAGTGAATTCACACAGAAAAAGAATAGGGCCCTGGTGGGGACGACCCAGGAAGTCTTGGTGGAAGGTCCCAGTAAGAAATTGCCTAATCAGTTGACAGGGCGTACATACTGCAATAAAGTTATAAATTTCGCAGATGACATGGCACTTATAGGCCAGATCTTGCCGGTTAGAGTTGTGGAAGCGTTTTCACATTCCTTGCTCGGGCATCCTGTTGACAAGGGCTATGTAGAATACTCTGGCGAAAAGGGAGGCATCTCCTATGCTGCATGAAATGAAGGTTTCTGGTTTAACCATTGATCCTGGTTCAAACACCCCTATAGTCATCTTGAAATCCATTCAGGGAGATCACGCGGTTCCCATTTGGATCGGTATTCTGGAGGCAACGGCCATTGCCACGGAGCTTGAGGATGTTCACTTCGCTCGTCCCATGACGCATGATCTGTTCAAGAATTTCATGGATAAGTTAAAGATAAAGGTCTCTAAGGTGGAGGTATGCGACCTGAAGGATAACACATTCTTTGCCCAGATCTATTTCTCTTTTGGTGAGCAGTCATACAATATGGATGCACGCCCCAGTGACGCCATTGCCTTGGCCCTCAGAGCCGGTTGTCCCATATTTGTTGATGACATAGTACTCGAGAAATCAAAGAGTCTGGATGCAGAGCCTGAAGCTTGGGACAAGAGCGAGGAAGGTTTAAAGTGGAAGGAATACTTGGAAAAGCTTTCGCCCGAGGATTTTGGCAAATACAAGATGTAAACGGCCGTGATTGATTTACACACCCATTCCATTTTCAGCGATGGAGTCCTAATTCCATCTGAACTGGTCCGCCGGGCCGAGGTGCTCGGTATCAAGGCCATTGGTATCACAGACCATGCTGATGCCTCCAACCTGGATTTTATCATCCCCCGCATTGTGGCTGTAACGGAAGCATTGAATGAAGTCAAGCATATCAAGGCCGTGCCCGGCATCGAGTTGACGCACATCCCAACTTCTCTCATCGGGCCTTTAGCCGAACAGGCCCGGTTTCTTGGAGCCAAGATTGTGGTGGTACACGGGGAAACCATTGCTGAGCCAGTGATGCTGGGTACGAATCGTGCGGCCGTTCGTGCAGACATAGACATCCTGGCCCACCCTGGTCTGATCTCGGATGAAGAGGCAGTAATGGCGGCCGAAAACGGGATTTTTTTGGAAATAACGGCTCGAAAAGGTCATAGCTTAACGAATGGGCATGTGGCGAAATTGGCTAAGAAACACGGCGCAAAATTGGTCTTGAATACCGATGCCCACGAACCCTCTGATCTCATCACCGAAAAACAGGCAATACAGATTGTCTTGGGCGCGGGCTTGAGCGAGGACGATTTTGTACAGATGCAGAAAAACGCCGAGACCCTCCTTTAATACCCCTCATTATATTGCCGCTATGTCCTCTGCTTCATGCTCTTTGCCTTTATAGAACCGTTCCTTTTCGCTGTATATGCATCCGCAGTATTGCTGGCGATACATATTCAGACTCTTTGAAATTTCGATCCCTTCCTTCCAGCCCTCTCGGAAGTCCCGGTACAAAAACGGTACACCATAGGATTTTCCGAGGCTTTCCCCAATTAAGCGCACAGCGTCGTGCTTCTGGAGCTTGCTTTGCAGCAGGGTGGAGGTAAAATAATCGAACTTGCCGTGTCTAGCAATAACTGCCGTGGTTTTCAACCGGTCGTGGTAGCAATATGAGCAACGTTCTTTCTCACGAAACACCACATTTTGAAGGAATCCTTCCATGTCGTAGCCATTCTGATAGATGACCTCAAGGTGCTCGAGCTCGGCATAGGCCCTAAGGGCTTTTTCACGCCGCTGGCACTCCTGAAAAGGGTGGATATTACGGTTGTAAAAAAAGCCCATAACCTCAAAGCCTTCTGATCGAAGGATTTTCAAAGGATATATGGCGCAGGGCGCACAGCATATGTGCAGCAGAATCTTCATTTAGTTTTCGCTCAATTGTTCTCACTATTACGTCAGATATTGACATAATACTATAATTTATAATAGTTTTTACAACAGAAAATTTAATTTCAGCATTGCACCCCGACAGATCACGAATCCATAATAGCAGAGAGAAGCAGGAATGAACTGTAAAAACAGTGGGGCTCCTATGGTCTTAGCACAGGACCGAGACTACTTCTTCCAGACCCACCGCGGCCATTGAACCGCGAGGAGTTGCAGGGGCAGATTAGATGTCCCTATTGTGGGGAAACTATGGCCAGGCATCCGTACTATGGACCCGGGAGTATAGTCATCGACACGTGTAGTCGGTGTACCATAATCTGGCTTGATTACGGAGAACTAGACATAGTCATCAGTGCCCCCGCCAGCGAAAGGGGGAGTTGAACTAGTTTCCATCCATAAATGGCCCTTTTCCGCAATCGCCGACTTCGCCATAGTAGCCTTCTTGGCTACGAGCCGACTTCGCCAAAGCACTGGCTGCGACGGCTGAACGGCTGAATCGGCGTCAATCAGCCGGAGGCTGA
>JAUWMM010000198.1 GCA_030613145.1 Desulfobacterales bacterium
GAATAGTTATAAGCTCGTTTATGGCAAAGACATCCTGAAGGATCTCTCTTTTGACCGGGGGTTCTTGAGAATGCAATGTGAAAGGGAGGTAAAGGGCAAGTTGCTGCTTTTGAGGGAGGCATTCCTGGAGAGCCGGGGTAAGGGAAAGGACCTCCAGCAACTCATAGCCCAGTCTCTTGGTGCATTTATCGCCATCTTCAACGGGCTCCTTCATCTGAAAGGAGAAGAGCTTCCCCGCCACAAACGCGATGTCATCAAGAACGTTTGCCAAGCTTTTGATATGGACAATGACCTTTTTGCAAAGCTCCTGGACGTCAAAGAAAAGAGGGTCAAGCTAAGCGGCCCTGAAATTACCAACCTATTTAAGGCATATCTAAAGCAGGTACAGAAACTCTGGAAAGTCGTAGACACGCTGGACAAGGAGGTTCAATGACAAAAGGACAAAAAACCACGGTCATCGTCATAGGGATTGTTCTGCTGGTTATTTTGATCCCTTTTGGATATCTGAAGGGGACCTACAACGACCTAGTCACTATGGACGAGGGCGTAAAGGCGGCCTGGGCCCAGGTAGAGAATCAACTCCAGCGCCGCTATGATTTGATCCCCAACTACGTGGAAACGGTTAAAGGATATGCCAAGCACGAAAAAGATGTATTTGTAAAGGTTACAGAGGCCCGGTCCAGGGTGGCCGGTGCTGGAGGGGTTAGTGAAAAGATCGCAGCAAATAACCAACTTTCCTCAGCCCTGGCCAGACTCCTGGTTGTCGTGGAGCGATACCCTGATCTGAAGGCGAACACGAACTTTATCCGCCTCCAAGACGAATTAGCAGGGACAGAAAATAGGATTTCCGTAGAACGTCGCCGTTTCAACGAAGCTGTCAGGGCCCTTAATACAAAGATCCGCAGCTTTCCTACCAACTTAATAGCAGGGATGTTCGGGTTTGAAAAGGCGACCTTCTTTGAGGTCCCCAAGGAGAAACAAGAAGTCCCCAAGGTAAAATTCTAAATGGAATTCGTTGCCGACCTTCACATCCATTCCTATCTCTCACGGGCAACGGCAAAAAACCTTAATCTGGAGCACTTGAATCTGTGGGCTCAGCTGAAAGGGATTACGGTTGTAAGCACCGGAGATTTTACCCATCCTCAGTGGTTTTCAGAGCTATCCCAAAAGCTTGAACCGGCAGAAAGCGGACTCTTTGAATTAAAGCCGGAATTTGCAGCCCAAACAGCCCAAATGGTTCCGCCCGGATGCAAAGGCTCGGTCCGCTTTATGCTCAGTGTCGAGATAAGCAGCATCTATAAAAAGGGCGGAAAGACCCGCAAGGTTCACAATGTTGTCTTTATGCCCGATCTTGAGTCGGCAGAAAAATTCAACCAAAGGCTTGGCCGGATCGGCAATATCAGCTCGGATGGAAGGCCGATACTCGGGCTCGATTCCAGGTCCCTCCTTGAAATTGTGCTTGAAACCTCAGAAGATGCCTTCCTGATACCCGCCCATATCTGGACTCCCTGGTTTTCAGTACTTGGTTCCAAGTCCGGTTTTGACTCACTTGAGGAATGCTTTGACGACCTGACCAGATACATTTTTGCCGTGGAAACCGGTCTTTCCTCGGACCCTGCCATGAACTGGCGGGTCTCATCCCTTGATGGGCTCACCCTGGTCTCCAATTCCGACGCCCATTCTCCAGCCAATCTGGGAAGGGAAGCAAACCTTTTTGACACAGAGCTTTCCTATTTTGCCATTAGAGACGCACTGAAAACCGGTGATCAAAAACATTTTCTGGGAACTCTTGAATACTTTGCAGAGGAGGGAAAGTATCATTTTGACGGCCACCGGAAATGCGGCATGAGACTCTCCCCGCTTGAAACTGCTCAAAACAAAGGGCTCTGTCCTGTTTGCAGCAGGCCGGTCACCATTGGGGTCATGTACCGAGTGGAAGAACTGGCCGATCGCAAAATCGGGGCAAAACCAAAAGGGGCACACTCTTACACAAGCCTCCTTCAATTAACTGATATATTATCGGAAGTTTTTCAGGTAGGACCAAAAAGCAAGAAGGTAGCCGTTGCCTACAGGGCTCTTCTTGAAAGGATCGGCCCGGAATTCGATATCCTGAGAAAGACCTCCTTAGAAGCCCTTGACCGGTACGGCCCCCCCCTTCTCGCTGAGGCAATCAACAGAATGAGAAACAACCAGGTCCGTATTGCCGCAGGATATGACGGAGAGTATGGAACTATCTCGCTCTTTGATAAGCAGGAACGCAGTCGACTCCTCGGACAACAAAGTCTTCTCAGGACTTTGTCACCCCAACCTGGCTCCCATACTGTTGAATCAAAAATTCCTGCCATTCTTAAACGGGGACCGGAGACAAATTTTATAAGTGAAAAAGATGTAGTTGAGCGGGCTCATCTGCCGGATAATCTGAACGACGCCCAGCAAGAGGCGGCGCAACACACTGGGGGGGCTCTTTTGATTGTTGCAGGCCCCGGGACCGGCAAAACCTTCACTCTTGCACATCGCGTTGCTTATTTACTCCAAAAAGGGATTGCCCGACCCGAACAGATTCTCGCTGTTACCTTTACAAACAAGGCCGCCCGGGAGATGGCCGATCGGATAAGGATAATTCTTGGAGATGGAAATGCAGTAAACAAGATGACTATCAAGACATTCCATGCCCTGGCCCTAGATATCATCTCCCTTGAGGCCCGTGCCCTTGGGATAGAACATGCGGTATCTATATTAAATGTAGGAGACCGAACACGGTTTGTGAAGACGGCCATCCAGAGAACGCACGACGACCTTTTTGTCTCAGAACTTGACCCGGATGCAATTTCAGACCTTATTTCTAAACTCAAACAATTCTTGCTTTTGCCGGAAGACGACTTAGCCGGGTCTGTCCCGGAATCCTTGTCGGATCAGTTCCCCTCCATTTATAAGACATATCAGGAAATCCTTGATGAAAACCGACTCCTTGACTTTGATGACCTGATTCTTAACACCGTCAGACTTTTTGAGACGGATCAGGCGATTCTGAAAAAATACCGGGAAAGGTTTTGCTTCATTTCTGTGGACGAATATCAGGACATCAATTATGCACAGTACCGTCTTATCCGCCTCCTTGCTCCGAAGGGACATGACATCTGTGTCATAGGCGACCCGGATCAAGCAATATACGGATTCAGGGGGGCGGACGTGCGGTATTTTAACAGGTTTTGTGAGGATTATCCCGGCGCGACAACAATTGTACTTAGGCAGAATTACCGCTCCACGGAAACGATCCTGCGGGCTTCCGGACAGCTCATCGGTGTGGATGATACAAAGAGGACGGAAAAAGGTATCTGGTCGGGCATTCACGGAGACAAGGCCCTTACTGTCACCGAGCTTCCAACGGAAAAGGCAGAGGCTGAGTACATAGTCAAGACCATCGAGCAGGAGGTTGGCGGAATCAGTCACTTTTCCATGGACAGCGGTAGGATTGACCGGCTAAAAGGCAAAAAGGAACGGAGTTTCTCGGATTTTGCCGTACTTTACCGGATCAAGGAGCAGGGCAAGGCCTTAGAGGAGGCATTTGCACGATCCGGTATCCCGTTTCAGATGGTTGGAAACGAAAAGTTTCAAAACCGGAAGGGAATCATGGAGCTTATTTCCTACCTGAAGGCCGGGTGGTCCCTTGCGTGTGATCTTGATGTGGAAAGGATCCTCAATTTTCCTTCACGGGGCATTGGCCAAAGTACTGTTCATGCACTAAGGCAATGGTCTAAATCGAAAGGCGATTCGCTTATGAACGCTCTCGGGCGCTCAGACGAAATCTCCGGCCTCAAGCCAGGCCCTAGAAACAAAGTGAAAAGATTTTCTAAGGATTTGAACCAACTCCAAGAGACTCTGAACGGCATGAATGTGCGCGAGCAAATTTACCATATTTTAAATTCTTTTAGCATCATGGATGCGATGCATGGTGACAAGGCCTTTGAAAAAGACCTGACACCCTTTTTGGATCTGTCAGGATACTTTGAGTGCCGCTGCGCGGATTTCTTAGCTCATCTCGCCCTTGAGAAGGCTCAGGACCGCTACGACCCCGCTGCGGAAAGGATTTCCCTGATGACCATGCATGCGGCCAAGGGGCTGGAGTTTCCCGTGGTCTTCATCGCCGGTTGTGAAGACGGCCTGACCCCGTACCGGAGAAAGAAAGGTATTCAGGTAGATCTCCTTGAAGAAAGAAGGTTGTTTTATGTGGCCTTAACCCGAGCCCAGGAAAAGATCTACCTGACCCGTGCCAAGCGAAGACTGTGCTTTGGTCATAGAACCTTGCAGCACATCTCCCCTTTTGTTGAGGCCGTTGAAGAAGATTTGAAACAATACAGGAAACCTTTCTCAGCAAGACCAGCACTCAAGAAAAAGGATGCACAACTGAGGCTTTTTGAGGCTTGAGATCGGATTGTATTTGAGCTTATATAATTTCGTGTTTTCGTACTATCGTGTTTTCGTCATTGGCTTGTTGGCTTTTTTTTATTCCTGACTTGGAGTGTTGCTTACGCTATGGAAGGTAAACAGATTGACAAAATAAAACTTGAAAACGGCCTGACTATGGAACTTTATGACTGCTCAAGACCGGTGGCTGGAGACAGATGGCTGGTCTCTCTTGCTGCTCGCATAGAGGTTGAAGTGAGGCCTGAATACTTTGAAGGCATTAACACGCCGGATGATCCACTTGATGCTATACGAGCAGCAGTGGGCGATAAGGCCACATACCGCCATGAGAAAACTCGCAACTTCATTGCCGAAACTGAAAAAGATGTCGTTTTCAAACTGCTAAGGGAGCGCTTCCTTGCGGCAAGCA
>JAUWMM010000055.1 GCA_030613145.1 Desulfobacterales bacterium
AAAAAAGGCGTACAGTCCGGCCTTTTACAATACGTTTATCTTTATCGTATCCATTGCTATAGGCATGGGCGCCGGGCTCATCACCGGCTGCATCGGCGCGGGCGGTGGCTTCATCATCGCTCCTGCCTTGATGAGCGCAGGGGTCAAGGGTATTCTGGCTGTTGGAACTGCCCTTTTTCACATCTTTGCCAAGGCGATCATGGGTACCGTGATCCACAGGAAACTGGGCAACGTGTCAGTGCCTCTGGCAATGGTCTTCCTGATCGGCGCCATCATAGGAGCAACCCTCGGTGGATTGATCAACCGCGTGCTCTATGAGATGAATCCTGTTCTCAGTGATGCCTTCATAACGTCGGTTTACTCGGGCATGCTGGGTTTTCTGGGAATCTATGCCATGGCTGACTTCCTCAAGGCGAGGAAGGCTGCAGCAGGTGGGGCCGCTGATACAGGTGCCCATGGTGGAAAAGACGAAGGGGTAGAAATGGGAAATCTTCCCCAAAAGCTTCAGTCCGTAAAGATCCCCCCCATGGTTAAATTCGATTACGACTTTACCCCAGGCGGTCGCGCTGTTTCGTGGATATTTCTGGTACTCTCCGGCGCGCTGGTCGGGCTTGCAGCAGGCATTATGGGGGTTGGCGGCGGCTTTTTGACTTTCCCCATCTTTGTCTATGTCTTGGGCGTCTCCTCCATGACTACGGTGGGAACCGATATTTTCCAGATCATCTTTACAGCCGGCTATGCCTCAATAAGCCAATATGCAGTCTATGGGTTTATCTTCTATACCCTGGCCATGGGCATGCTTTTGGGATCATTACTTGGTATCCAGATCGGTGCCATGACCACCAAGGTGGTTAAGGGGATCACCATCCGTGGCTTCTACGCCATGGCTGTCTTGGCAGGTTTTGTCAATCGCGCCCTTGCCCTGCCGGCCAAGCTTGGCGATATGGATGTCATTAAGATCTCAAAGGGGCTGGCTAGTGGCCTGGAGACCCTTGGGGTCTGGCTCTTTTTCATACTAATCGGCGGATTTAGCGTGTGGGTAATCGGCACGTTCCTGTTGAATCTTAAAGTCCTTAAGGGAGAGGGGGCAACAACATGATTGCGAACAAAAAAGAGTTTTATGGTGGCGTTGGAATGATGGTGGCCTTTGCCGTGGTGCTGATCATCATATTTATGCCCATTTTCGGAGGCAAAAACGGACTGGATTATCTTGACAACCTGTATAACTGCATATCCAAGGGATCAGCCTACTACATTCCAAAGGTCAAGAAAGAGGCTGACAAGTTTGTCGGGAACTCCGTAACCGTGACCTTCAAGATGGCAGACGAGACCCAGGCCGGGCAGACTGCTCTCCTCTTTGAGAAGGGGGGCGCCTCGGTAACCACATCAGGGGCCGAGTTAAAGGTCACCGGCGACGTGGGCAAGATCCTGGAGAACTGCCTTGCTGATGCAGATAGTATGTATCATAACAAAGGGGAAGAAGTTTCCAGCAAGTACGGCTACGAGGAGAGGCAGGTCCTTTATAACTGGTGGATGGCAGCGAAAGCCATGGATAAGGCATTAAAGAAGCAAAAGTTGTTCGATGAGGCCAAGATCGTTGCCTTGGTAGTGATGAAAGCTGTGGAGTCGTCCTATAACTACTACAAGATCGAACCACAAAAGATCGGTGACCGTATCGGCATCGTGATCTTCTCATTGATTTTTTATGTTATTTACACCCTGTGGTACGGCTTTGCCATTCTGTTCATGTTTGAGGGATGGGGCTTGAAGCTTAGTCATTAAGCTGACTCCTGTCCGTCCAAAAACTCCCTTTTGCCTGGTGGCCTCCGGCCCGTGGGCTTCCGGGTGGGCACTAACTACAAAACGCGGTTTATGGCTGTGCAGAATATTTGCGAATGCGTAAACCGAAAAAGGAGGGGTAAGCTATGAAGGAAATAAAGAAGATACTTTTCCCTAACGATTTTTCAGAAAACGCATCGAAGATTCTTCAATATGTTCTGTCGATTTCTGAGGCCTACAACAGCACAATATACCTGCTCCATGTGGTTCAGGATCTTCATAGGTGGGGTAAGGCGTACATTCCCCACCCTTCCATGGATGTGTTTCAAAAGGAAGCCGTAGAAGGGGCTGAAAAGGTCATGGACAGGGTTTGCGAGGAACAGTTGCAAAGCTGTCCCAGCCTTGAACGAAGAGTCGTTTCCGGGGACCCGGCCACGGAAATACTGAAAACCATTGAGGCCGAAGATATCGACCTGGTGATTATGGGGACCCATGGGCGAAAAGGTCTGGAGCATGTCATTCTTGGGAGTGTAGCCGAAAACGTGGTAAAGAAATCAAGCGTTCCCGTGATGACTGTTAATCCTTATAAGCTTAAATAACTTTTCATCCCAAATTGTCAGGATTTCATGAGGAGGTCGCCATGCAAGCATTTAAGAACATACTTTTCCCTATTGACTTCTCGGAATGCTCCGAAAAGGTTTTTCCCTATGCACTCGAAATGGCCCAGAAATTTGATGCAAAACTTCATCTCCTGTTCGTGGCAAGGGATTTATCTTACCTTACAACGATTGACGTTTCGCGGGATATACTGATGAATACAGTGGCCGAAATCGCCCGCTCAGGAGAAAACCAGATTCAGGGATTCTGCGACAAACATCTGAGTGATTTTTCAAACCACGAGTCGAAAGTCGTCATTGGGAATCCCGCAGACGAGATTGTGAAATTTGCCCACGAACAGGACATCGACTTAATTGTCATGGGCACCCACGGCAGAAAGGGCTTGGACCGCACCTTAATGGGCAGTGTGGCAGATCATGTGATCAAGAATGCCTCTTCGCCGGTCTTCACCATCAATCCCTTCAGGCCCAAGGTAAATACGCGCATACGTAAGGAGAGCAGCGGATAGACGGAAGGAGCAACGGCAAAGATTCCAATTGTAGATGTCCAGGGATATTTTCGGGAACTCCTTTCCAAAGAACTGATTCTTGAGTGCTAATAGGTGCGGAGTGTCGGTGATGCGGCAGCAGTGAGGGGACACCTCCAACTTTTGTTACCAGACCTGGTTCTCTTGGACTTTTGTTTTATGAATAACCTAATCCGTATTCCCGAATAGCAGGTCTTGGAGAGAAGGAAGGGCTCCGTCAAAGCCAGACATAACGTGCTGATTTGTAAGAACTTATGTCGAAATCCCCAAAACAACTGATTTCGCAAATATTTGTCATACAATCAGGTAATTGGATTTGACTTTGACGGAGGCTTGGCCTGTTGAGACGCCTTGACAGTTTCAAGAGATGATGTTATCGGGGTATCGTTCGGACAGGGACGGCATCAATACCCAAACAAGGGTGGCAGAAGCCACTTGCCGCTAAAAGCAGTCCGGCCATAGTGGTCCTGTAAGTTATTTTGTGTGAATCAAGCCACGAAGGCTTTCTTCCAAAAAAGGATGAGGTCTCCTCGTGGCTTTTTTTTGTCAAGCAAATCTTCCTAACATTAATCTTCGATCGAGGACAATGGCAAAGGTTTTGACGTTCAGAATCGGTTGGTTTCAGCACTCAATAAAAAACATATGAGACTTCAGAGTATGGAAGAAAGGGTGGCGCTGCTTGGCGGAAAAATGAGTATCGAATTCCTCCCGATGCAGGGCACAAAAATTCTTATAGAGATTCCTATCAAGGGGAAAAAAGAGTGGGCAAAATGAAAACCATCCTGATTGTTGACGACCATCCCCTTTTCAGGGAAGGTCTCAAGTCCCTTATATCACGCAACACCACGTTCGAGGTAGTCGGGGAAGCCGGAAACGGACGTGAAGGGCTCCGGATGAGCAAGGAACTCAAACCAGATTTGGTGATAGTAGATATATCCCTGCCAGATAGAAGCGGCATTGACCTCACCCGCAACATACGAAGCCTTTTGTCAAAAACACGTGTCATGATTGTCAGCATGCACTCCAAAATCGAATATATCAGAGAGGCATTGCGGGCAGGGGCCACGGGGTATGTGGTGAAGGAATCGGCCGCGGACAGGCTCGTGCAGGGCCTGGAAGCCGTGTCAAAGGGCGAGTATTTCCTGGACAGTTCCCTCTCCCATAAAGTGGTGAAACAACTTGTGGAATCTCCTGAAAAGGGAGCAAATATCAAGGATGCAGGGTATGTGTCTCTGACCCCACGCGAGCAACAAGTCATGCGTTTGCTGGCAGAGGGGCTTTCACCCAAAGAGATCGCAGAAAGGCTTTTCATCAGCGCCAAAACTGTTGAGAATCATCGGACGAACATCACGAGAAAGCTTGACCTTCATAGTACTATGGAATTGGTTCGGTATGCGGCCAGGCTCGGCTTGATCGATGTGGACCTCTGGAAGGGTTAAGCCTGCCAATAGAGACTCTCCTCACCGGTTACTTTTCCCACCTGTTCCCAGGACAGATTTTCATCTACAAGGGGTTTCCCTCATAAAAATGAGCGCCTTCCTCTATGGAGAAATCGTATAAGAATAGATAGTTGGCAAAAGAAATGGCCAACATCCATGAAAACATTAGAAAACGAAGCTTGGTGGTTTCGTAAAAAGTCTCAATTACCTGTCATTTCGACCGCAGGGAGAAATCTTTCTGAAGTAACACGTCGAAAACATAAGATTTCTCCCTGCGGTCGAAATGACACATTGAAGGACTGGAACAGTTGGTATTGCGTCACCAGATGTCCTCCTTGCACCCATGGAGTTCTCAGACTGAAAGAAGCCGGTTATTCTCCTGGTGGCGCGGGATAAATTCCCGTCAACGGGTGTCTGCCCCAGCAAAATGAGCCCTTCCCCCTATGGACAAATCATACAAAAAGCGTCATAAAATCCACAAACGCTCCGGAAAATAGCATCAGAAATGCCTATGCCTTATTCCCGAATATGACTTGTCTGAAGAAAGGAGATATTCTCATGGCATCAAATTTCAGAATCTCCATTCACCGAAACGCCGACAGCGTAGACCTAAAACTCATTGGCGATTTCGATGGCACCTCGGCATGCGAGCTTCTCAATGTCCTGAAGGAGAGTTGTGATGGCGTCGCGAGGGTTTTCGTCAATACCAGTGGTCTGAAGGATGTTTATCCTTTTGGGGTGGACACGTTTCAAAATAGTCTTTACCTCCTCAAAGACCGACGGTTTCGTCTTGCATTTACGGGCGAGAATGCTACCAGGATAGCACCCCAACAGAACAAGTTCTTCTGAGTCTTGTTATGCCATTAGACCCATCATGAGCGCATAGGTTGCGCATAACAATGAGGTAGTGGGTATGAAACTGGTTCCTTGGCGACCATTTGGAGAACTCAGGACGCTTCGCAGGGAAATGGAACATTCTTCGAGTCGATCATTTGACGATACACCTTTTCCCAGGCTCGTTTTAGGAGAGTGGGTGCCTTGGGTGGACATTTCGGAGACAAAGAAGAATATTGTGGTTAAAGCCGAGCTGCCTGGTTTGGAGGTAAAGGATATCCGGGTTAGCACTGAAGAGAACGTCTTGACCATCAAGGGTGAGAAGAAACGCAAAGACCAAGAGAAAGATGAACATTATCACTACTGTGAGAGATACTGCGGATTTTTCCATCGTTCATTCCGTCTCCCTGTTAGCGTGCAAAGTGATAAAATCGAAGAGACCTTCCAGAATGGCGTCTTGAAGATCACACTTCCAAAATCCCTCCCTGATTTCGACGACTAAGTAGGCGACAATGCTGCGCTTTACAATCCGTAAAAAATACTGACAGATATCTCTCTTTGGCCACAGTCAAAGCCTCGTCAACTCTTCAATTATCTGATTTGTTTTCACCCATTTGCTCCAGTTAACAGCCACCATTCCTTGTGGCACATCCCTTGCTCCTGTCCATTGTAAATCAGTCAGATGTTAGAAGGAACAACCGGCTTGTGCGCCACGTAGCTCGTGAGTCGTTAGTAAGGAGCCAATGCCATTAAGTGGGAAGGCAACATGATGGATATTGTTTTTTGCCAATCTTTAATTCTTGACCCAGGAGGACAACTGCAGTATGTTGTGGCTAATTTAATAATTGAATTCATGCTGTTAGGGAAAGGGTTCATGTGTTTAGAAGCCATTTCAAAACCCCATCTAGCGCCCGATGGCTGTGTTGAGGGCCTCTTCAAAATGCTCACATACTCCCGTGTATGCTGCGTTTTATCATCGGCCCTCGCCTTGCCCTCGAACGCGATCTGAGGTTTTGAAATGGCTTATAGAATCAAAAACCAATAATAGGGGGCTTAGAATGAAATTGGAAGAATTTATGACTACCAAAATAGAGTTTATTGACGCTGACAGATCAGTATATGACGCAATAGAGAAAATGGTGGATAGACGAATTCGCTCTTTAGTTGTCAGATTTCCCGGAAAAGAAACTGAGCACGGCGTTATAACCGCAAGAGATATTGTTTTTAGGGCTCTGGCTAAAAAAATTAATCCTAAAAGCATCAAAATCTCGGAGATTGCCTCAAAGCCACTGGTTTGCGTGGACTCAAGTATGACGCTCGATGACGTTACAAGGATCATGGAGGAGCATAATGTTGCAAGGATTATTGTATGTGAACAAGAAAAAATTATCGGTGTTATTTCTCTATTAGATCTCATGGCGGCCACACTCATAATAAGGGCAAGAGGGGATTATGTTACTTAAAAAAATATTGTCGCAAGGCAAGAAAGAGCGGGAGGTCATAGAAAACATAAGGCGCCATATAAAACTCCTTTGCACTGCTTGTGGGGCTTTTAAGATCGCCATAGAAACAAACAATCGCGATCTTATGCTGAACGTTATTGATCTTGAGCGTGAGGGCGATTCTATTAGAAGAGAAATCATCTCAAACATATACGAAGGTGCCTTTCTACCATATCTTCGGCCGGATCTGTGTAAATTTGTCGAAATTGTCGATGATGTTTTTGACTTACTCAAAGACACGGCATCCCACTACTTAGACGCCGAAATTCCTGATCAGATTCAGGGTGAATGCGTTAAAGTTGCATTACTGAACGTTGGAATTTGTGAAATGCTCTTGATAACGTTTGAAGCTATGTTGGAGGGTAAGGATCTGAGGGAAAAGACCCTTGCCATCAGAATTTATGAAAAAAGAATCGACGATATTAAACTTGGTTTGATCAAAGAAGCTCGAGAAATACCAACTCGAAACTTTTGGGAAGGGAAGATCTTGTCTGATTTTATGTCAGGTCTTACAATGATCAGTGACATCATTGAAGATGCGAGTGACTACCTGCAGATGATAAATGTCAGTATGAGATAGTGTAAGCCTGTTATGTTAGTCCGTTAATTCTGAAATTCGTGTTGTTTAGTGGCAAAAAATCTTAAAAGATGATCACGAAAGCACGAAAGATTGAAAGCACGAAATAAAAAAATATTCAGCTTTTCGTGTTTTCGTACTTTCGTGTTTTCGTGATAGTTTTTTTTGTTCCGGTTTATCCGGGTTAGGGTTAAGCTTGACACGGTTTTCGAATCGAAAAAGGCGCTTCTTTTCATCGAATCTGGCAAATGTGAATGGTATAGATAATGTGGAAGGTCTGGAGCGGTGTCTTCATGGGATGGAGCCTTGGTGCCAATGACGCTGCAAATATCTTCGGCACAGGGGTTACCACTGGAACTGTAAAGTACAAAACAGCTATCTGGGTGACAGCGGTCTTCGTGCTGATGGGCTCTGTCCTGGAGGGCTCCAAATGTATGGCAACTGTTAGCGAGCTCTCTCCCCTTCTCCCAATACATGCCTTTTACTGTGCGCTGGCGACTGCCATCACCATGTCCGCCCTCACCTACTTTGCCATTCCTGCCTCCACCTCCCAGGGAATCATTGGAGCCATTATTGGGGCCGGGATTCTTTCGGGGTCAGCGGATTTTTATAGACTTTATAAAATCGTTTTGTGTTGGGTATTGACTCCCATCAGTGGGATCATCGTGGGGTATTTCCTTCATCGGCTCTTAGGATACATCTTGGACAAAACGATTACCAGTATTACATACAGAAACCTATTATATTCATTTGGAATCATGACTGCAGGTAGCTATGGAGCCTATTCACTCGGCTGCAACAATGTAGCCAACGTTACCGGAGTTTACGTGGGTCCAGGAATCTTGTCCGCAGAAATGGCTTCCGTGATTGGGGGCTTGAGTATTGCTTGCGGCGTGCTAACGTATAGCGAAAAGGTCATGATGACCGTGGGCAAAGGAATTGCTCCCTTAGACCCATTTTCCGCGCTTGTCACAGTTTTGGCTACAGCATTCACTCTCCACCTTTTTACTCAAATCGGTGTACCGGTCTCCTCTTCTCAGGCAGTCGTTGGTGCTGTGGTTGGTGTGGGAATAGTGGGGGATGTACGCACAGTGAGCCCAAAGATACTTGCTAAAATTGGAGCGGGCTGGATCTTGACACCAATATCAGCAGGCCTCCTGGCTTGGGCACTCATAAGGTGGACGACATAGTGTCCACCCAGAAATGAGATATTTTTTGCAAGGTCAAGGAAGACGAAGATTTTAACCGCAGGAA